>DAIDAX010000030.1 GCA_027310405.1 bacterium
CGACAACATAATCTTCATCGGAAGATTCTACAGAGGCGTCAAACATGGAAGGATTAATTAACATTTCAGACGAACAAAAAGAAAAATTGGCATACATTCTCGCGGTCGCAAGATGCATTAGGAATATTTTTAGTCTAGAGATAAGGATAAAGAAGCAAATGCTGTCTTTGAGGAATGAAAAATGGAAAGACTTTTATAACTTTTCCTCAAGGCCGCTTTTCAGGGAACTGAAAGAATTCTCGGATAAAAATATTCCTGTGTTCGTAAAAAATTCAAACAAAAATGTAAAGGCGGCATTCATAAAAGGATTCTTCGATGCCGAAGGAAATGTTGATATACATATCATAAAAAGCAGGAATGAAATGCAGAGGCACATAAGATGTTTTTCAAATGATTTGAACTTGTTAAAAGAAATATGCATACTCTTAAAAGATTTTGAAATAAAATCTTTCATAGGAAAAAACAAGAACAGGACATATTGCCTGACCGCGTGGGGATACAATAGTTTGGTTTCTTTCCAGAAAAACATAGGATTCGTCATTAAAAGAAAATCAGAACTGCTCAGAAAAGCCGTTTCCAGCTACAAACAAATCCAGGTCAGGTGGGATGCAGACGCTTATGATGCTGTTATGAGAATCAGGAAAGGAGAAAATATCGGCGCAGAGAAAATAAAAAAGAAACTTTCTGATATGGGATTTTCTATTCCAAAACCAACAATAGAAGCGTGGATTTATAAAAAGTGCAGAGGTGATTCAGTTATGGCAAGCCAAAACGGCTACAAGCGCGATGCGGACGACAACACGATATTCATAGGGAAAAATCGGGGATAGCCGCGGCTGTCCCGTTTTCAAGCCTGCGATGTCGTATG
>DAIDAX010000031.1 GCA_027310405.1 bacterium
CATCTATGGTGGAAGTAACTGTCCGTATAAAATGTTTATTTCACGAAGATATGCAGTCACAGAAATCAGCGCAGAAGATTTTGCAAAAGTGCTTTTAGATTCATTGAAAAAGAATTACGTTGAGAGAAGTACCGTTCGAGACGTAACTCGGCCCCTGATCTAATAATTCTTTTTATTTCTTGCACTAGTTTTAATGATGACTCAATAATTTTTCCAGAACTATTCTCCGGACGTTCTGCATATAGACCAAGGAGTACCTTTGGTGGTACTAAAACGCGGTTCGAAAGACGTTAATCTTTCACAATCCTTGGAAAAAATTGGTGAGAAAAAAATGTTGTGGGCGCTTCCGACATTTTTCTGGTACGCGCTGTTCGGTGCAGGCATAAGACTGGTTTTCGAATTCTGGAGAGCCTACCAAACTTTTGTCGACATAAAAATTTCCGGAAAAAGAATGGTCATGACTTTCCTTTTCGCGTTTCTCTTCGGCTTCATCGGCGGGATAATTCTCGAACGGTTCAATTTCGTACCGGGTCTGGGTATTGATCTCGGTGCGTTTCTCTGCGGAATTCTTTCCGGAAATTCCATAAACTTTTTCGCGAAGAAACTCGGGTTCACCGGAAAACTCGAAGAGCCGATCAGCGACGAACAAATTATTTCTAACCTCACGCCGAGACAGATGAATGC
>DAIDAX010000032.1 GCA_027310405.1 bacterium
AATTTATCCCGCTTCAAATTCGGAGACAGAACTCTGTACAGAGAAATTTTGTCTCCGACAGTGCGACCGAACTTCATGCTCACTCGATACATGTCGATGCCGCCGAAGAATGGGAAGCCAGTCGTGAAATATTTTGTCGGGACAACACAGATAGAAATTTTGCAAGTTCCGGGAAAAGTTCGCTACGTTTATCACATGACTCCACTCGAATTCAAACTCAGCGACGAAAAATACGAATTGCTCGACAACGCACGCAGATATCTTTCTGAGCACAGACCGACAGAGCAAGAATTCACAGATCCGGAAAGAACCCGAGAAACTTTCATGAACATCAGCAGAGATTTGTTGAGAGATTTGTCTGCAACATCGAATGTGAAACTTTCTTCGGAAGAGTTGGAGCAGCTTGCAACAATTCTCACGCGATATACAGCAGGATTCGGAACTCTTGAAATTTTATTGTCCGATGAAAAAGTTCAAGACATCTACATCAACTCTCCGATTGGAGCTCAACCGATTTACATTTTCCATCAGGACTTCGAGGAATGCGAAACGAATTTGATTCCGACGAAAGAAGATGCAGAAGCTTGGGCAACAAGATTCCGTTTGTATTCCGGAAGACCGCTCGACGAAGCGAATCCAGTGCTCGATACAGAATTGAATGTTCCAGGCGGACGCGCAAGGG
>DAIDAX010000033.1 GCA_027310405.1 bacterium
TAGTTATGTTGCTAAAAATGGTCAATGTGTTGATTCCAAAAACACAAATGACAATATTTTAAACAATGAAGAATTTAGAGATTACTCCATTAAATTAGGACTACATAAACCAGAAGATTTAGCTTTAGTTGCTATTGTTTGTAATAAAAAAAATCTTGCAAAACAATTAATTAAAGATTATGACATTACATCTGATCAAATGAGTTTTGCTGTAAATTCTATGTTTAAATTTTGTGATGACCCATTTGATTTTTATAATTCAAGTCATTTAATTGATTTAAATCTTGAAGAACTTTCAAAATTAAATAGCATGGATTTAATGCATCAATTTGCAAAACTTGAAGATAGTGTAAAAAAATCTCTTCATCCTAAAAAAATAATGTAATTAAAAAGGGGCTTCAAGCCCCTTTTTTAAATAGTGTTCATTACTGTAAAAACATAATAAGCTACTGCTGACCAAAGAATCATTTTCCTCATAGTCTCAGTAAATTGATTGTTAGGTAGAAATCCATATGGAACATCATTTACTTTAACTTCAGACATAATAATGATTGCTGGAATCATTGCATACCAACCAGAACCTAGAAAGTTCTCACCAAAACGCCATACTCC
>DAIDAX010000034.1 GCA_027310405.1 bacterium
CGGTTCTGACAGTGAGGGATGAAGGCTCGGGGCGCAAAA
Source organism: bacterium (assembly GCA_027310405.1). Lineage (GTDB taxonomy): Archaea > Aenigmatarchaeota > Aenigmatarchaeia > CG10238-14 > SCSR01 > DAIDAX01. The sequence goes on from DAIDAX010000034.1 coordinate 40, forward strand.
CGGATTAGATACCCGTGTAGTCCGAGCAGTAAACACTGCACACTAAACATCAGTACCTCTTCGCGAGGCATTGGTGCTTGAGGGAAGCCGAAGAGTGTGCTACCTGGGAAGTATAGTCGCAAGACCGAAACTTAAAGGAATAGGCGGGGAGACACTACAACGGGTGACGCGTGCGGTTCAATTAGATTCTACACCGTGAACCTCACCAGGACCGACAGCAGAATGAAGGTCAGTCTGAAGGGCTTACCTGACACGCTGAGAGGAGTTGCATGGCCGACGTCAGCCTGTGCCGTGAGGTGACCTGTTAAATCAGGTAACAGGCAAGACCCGCGTGCATATTTACCAAGTGTACAATATGCAGATCGCCATGGTAACATGGATGAAAGTGCGGGCTACGTTAGGTGAGTACAGCCTTAATGCCCTGGGCTACACGGGCGCGTCAATGGCAGATACAATGCGATGCAACACCGAAAGGTGAAGCCAATCGCTTAAAGTCTGTCTCAGTCTAGATCGAGGGCTGAAACCCGCCCTCGTGACACTGGAATCCGT
>DAIDAX010000035.1 GCA_027310405.1 bacterium
TGTTTCAGGCATAATAACTAATTTTAAGATTTTTAGATGAAAAATAAAAGACGCGATAGGTTCTCGCGCCTTTGCTTTTACTAATTGTAACCCTCATAGATTTCCCAAAGAATATTTTCAAGATCTTTATCTACTTTATATGCGGGGTGGGCTTCTAACCAAGCGAGGTATTGATCTTTAGTATGCCAAACATAATCAAACACCGCGCCTGGCCTCAGAAAAAGAGGCGCCATTTGCGGACGAAAATCAATAATGCCGCGATCCCGCAAAATTTGTTTTTTGTAGAGTAATTCCTCGCGATGCTCGGCAAGATACCTTGCCACCGACTTGAAAGATGGAAAAATTTTGGCGAATTTGGTTAAACCCGTACCCATGATATCCTTTATGCTCGGGTCGTATTCCTCTTTTTCCAGCTCACACAGCACATCATAAATCCAATCATTCATATCTCGCCTGCGTCCGCTAATGACGACGAATATTGGAATACCGCTCCTTGCGGCGCAGTAAAGCTCATCTAGCGTTCCACCCTTTTCAATTCCGATAGGCCAATAAAGGACGACGAAGTCCGAGCTTAAAACTCCCCAAGCG
>DAIDAX010000036.1 GCA_027310405.1 bacterium
GTTGAAAACCAAGTCATCCTCGCAATTTATTGCAAAAAGCGTATTGAAGTCAACATCAGAACCTTCAGCTATGCCGAGAAGCTCTTCCACATAATCCGGAAAATATTTTTCCGCTACCCCAACTATCCGCCTTATTTTTTCGGAATAATATGACAGCGGCTTTCCTGACATTTTCCTGTAATCAACCCTTTCCATCGCTATCGATTTCTTTATCTGCTTTCGCAACCTTTGGCCTATTTCAAAACCGATGTCATAATTGTTTCCCGAAGCCTCTATGAACGGCAGCTTTCTCATAAGCTCACTCATTTCCTCTCAAACCCGAACATCCTCACGAGAACGAGCGTTGAGATTACCTGTATTATTCCCATCAAAACGAACAGCGTGGTGAAGCTGAAATAAGTTATGACAAGCCCTCCTGTTATCGTAGCCAAGCCGATGATTATCTGCGAGCCTCCGTTGTCAAGCCCCCATTCCTCGCCTATGTGCCTTTTATCCTCGTATATCGAGAAGAGCGAGTTCCAGGTCGGCGTCGCAAGCGCGGAAGCCACGCCGAGCAAGCCCTGCACGAAGA
>DAIDAX010000037.1 GCA_027310405.1 bacterium
CTGTAATGGCAGTCTCAAGGCATTGCCTGTCGGAAAAACTTCGAGCTGCCCGCCTTCGATGCGGTAGCTTAGACCCTTCAGCCACGTCTTAAGAGTCTGCTCGATCTGCCTGCAGTCTTCCCAATCATCGAAAAATAGATAAACATGCCAGCCCCCCGAATCGCTGGATTGATAAGGCTTTGCTGTCAGTCCAACTGCAGCCAGCTTAGTCGCGAGCTCCTGGAGCTCGGCCGCATTATGGTACTTGCTCCCCTGGTCAATATCTAAAACTGCGTGCCTGGTTTTATGACTCCAATAGCAACCACGGAAAAGTCCACGCCCTTCATCCGAAATGACACCCATGATTTGGTTGTCTAGAAGCGGTCCTGTAGCCTTTCTCCACCCCCGATCCGGTAGTTTCCAGATGAACTGATCGCGCCGGGGATATAGCGAACAGAAATGCTGAGCCACTGCATCTGGTGCCAGTTGCCGGAAATTAATCGTAGATCGTAATTCTTGTTTTGGTAGCGCCGCACGCTCCAAAACCGCACCAGTTCTCGTAGTCCTTCGCCCCTGCTAGAGTTTCGGG
>DAIDAX010000038.1 GCA_027310405.1 bacterium
GTACATAACTATCGCTCTCGGTGGCGAACAGGGAGAATTTTCAAATATTGTGAAAAAAATTTTGCGCGAGTTCAACCAAAATAAAAGCGTGAACCAAGAACACATGAAACATCTGAAGGAAGAACTCGTTGACATCTTCGCTTACACTTTGGTCGCTGCAGAATTTTTCAACATGGACTTGGAAAAAGCGTACTTCGAGAAGATGAAGTTCAACGAAGAAAGATTCAAGAAGTTCATGAACGGCCCACTGTGAGTGTAGCGCTGGAGGTGGGATTTGAACCCACAAGCAACTTGCGCTGCGACGGCTCCTTGCAGAAAATTTAGCAAGCCGTTGCCATACCGGGTTAGGCGACTCCAGCATTCAATTTAAAATAGTTTACGAACTTAAAATGATTAATGTCGCAACCTTACATACCGTACGATTTTCGAGAATGGATTTTGGAAAAGCACAGAAAAGAACCTTACGATGAACGAGGTCTTACCTTCTCTGAATTAGTTGAACTGTACATGGACAAAAGACAGCTGTTGGACCGCAAACTTGTAAGTAATGGATTAAGAC
>DAIDAX010000039.1 GCA_027310405.1 bacterium
TATGTTATCACTGTGCATATCTGGATAGAAGTTTTTAAACAAAGGTTCTAATATTCGTAATGCTTGTTTTAAATTTGGATCATTAGTTTGGTTGTATATTTTTCGTCTAAATTCAGAACGATCAAATGCACATCTAAAGAAATATTCAATTTTATTACCCTTAATGATTGAAATTAACTTACGTTCTTCTTTTGTTAAATCTTCTATTGTGGGAGTAATGTTTAGTTTAGCTAGGATATCAATAAATTGTTCAGCTGGTAATGAATGTAATCTTTCTGTTATGACATATAATATATTATTTTGTCTATCTGGTAATATATCATCATATGGAACATTAAATACATCAACAATTGGTATATCTTTATCTGTGGTTGGATTATATCCACTTTTATACATCTTAACTCCATATATTTTAGGAAAATATGGATTATTTTGATGTTTAAGACATACACGAAGAAATTGATACTGAGGATCTGAAGTACCTGATATCTGAATTGTTTTAATTACTTTACCAGGAAATTTTGAATGAAGATAGGCTATTACTTGAGATCCAGTAT
>DAIDAX010000003.1 GCA_027310405.1 bacterium
GCAGAGGATTTAGCATTGGCAAGTATGGATTTTTTCACGGACATGCATGGCCGTCAAAAGAAACTCTATCATGTGATTATCTTTTCATGGGACATCTTCAGCCCGGAATAGAATTTGTCGACGATTTTAGACACCGATTAATTGAACAGGTTTGGGTGAAAACAAATCTGAACCAAGAAAAAATAAAAAAGAAATTCGAATTGAAAAAAGCTGGAAAACTCGAAACAACAATAGTTCCTGCTTTCAATCCTCTTCTTGGTTGTGCGATACTCAACAAAATGACTCCCCAAGATTACGAAGGGCCATTCTTGACAGATTCTGTAATCAATTTGAAAGAATCTGAAATTTATTTGTTAGATGGAACTTCGCTAGGAAAATTAAAAGAGATTAGGTAGCATTTCTTTCTCGTCTTCGCCCAACTTGCTCCAGACTTCTTTCAGGATTTTTTTCATGTTGTCAGTTATAACTACCGACAGAGTGTCCCCTTCCTTAACCTGCCTGCCGACTGTTACATTCTCCAAACTTATTGCAACTCTGTCACCCTTCTTCGCTTCCATGATGCTTTTGCTTTCCTTTTGAATTTCTTTAACCCTGTCAACAGTTTTTTGTCCACGTTGCAAAGCTGCACCAGGTTTCAGAACTCCACGTAAAATTTCCACACCAAACACGGCCGGATTCGATTGTCTGAATACAGTTCCTTTCAAAATTTTTAATTCGCAAGGTCTCGTGACAAGTTGCAATTTTTCTTCGAGTTCTCGTTCTCTTTCTTTCTCGACCCAAGTTTTGTACTCTTCAATCAGTTGGTAAATAATTTCATTCCTGAAAATCTTTATTTTCAAATCCTTCGCAAGCGTTTCTATCTCTTCCGGAACCTTTACATTGAACGCGAGTACAACTTTTCTAAAACGATCATTGACGTTTTGGGTTTCTACAACATCTTGCTTGTTGACAGTTCCAACCTCTGCAAATCTTATCGGTACATCATTTTCCTGTAAAATTTTTATCATCGCTTCTAAACTTCCGAGAGTATCAGCCTTGATTCCAACTCCGTCTTGAGATTTTTCGAACTGAAGTTCAGAAAGTTCAGTCTTCACCATTTCCTTGGCTTTTTCAATTTCATTTTCTTTCTGCACAAAAATTATCGGCGATCCAGCAACAATTTTTTCCAAATCTGGTGCAGAAATTTTAATTCCAGCGGCAGCAGAAACTTCATTTACTGCTTCAAACTGTTTTTCTATTCTGAGCTCCTGCAAATTTCTTGGACGGAGGAGTGCTTTTATTTTTGTTGCAATAATTTCATTCCCACCAATGACAGCGAACCAGCCTTTACCTATTTTTCCGTCATAAAGAATTACATCAATTGTAGTTCCTAGACCCTTTACATCTTTAACTTCGAGAACGCTACCTCTTGCAATGTTTGATATTGTTAATCTGTCTTTCAAAAATTGTTGTGCAAGTCCAGACAAAACCATCAACAAATCCGATACACCTTCACCACTAACGCTAGAGATTGGAACAATTGCGATTTGTTTTGTGAAATTTTCTATCCTGTCGAACTGTTCTGCATTCAATCCACGTTCTGCAAGTTGATTGACAAGTTTGTAAACGAAATTTTCGACGTCTTCTTTTACATCGTCTCTCTGTTGCGCAAAAGAATCGATGAACGAAGCATTTGCAATTTGTCTCCAACCTTTAAGCTTGTCAATTTTAGTTGCAGCAACAACGAAGGGTGTTTTAAATTCGCGAAGTATGCTCAGACTTTCATCCGTCTGTTCTTGAAACCCCTCAGTTATATCGACGACAAGGATTGCTAAATCGGAAACTGCACCACCGCGTCTGCGCATTCCAATAAACGCTTTGTGTCCAGGCGTATCAATGAATAGCAAACCGGGAACTTCCAACTTTATATCAAATTTTTGTAATTGTTTTCCAGAAAATTTTTCAATCACCGACAATGGAACGTAGCTTGCTCCAGTGTGTTGCGTTAGTGCGCCAGGTTCTTGTTTGGTTACCGCCGTTCCTCGTATTCTGTCGAGTAACGAAGTCTTTCCGTGATCACTATGTCCAACTGTGACAATTATTGGTGAACGCAACATATAATCAACCTATATTTTTTTCGGAAATGAACTTTAATAAGACTTTAATCTTTATCGTTTTAGTTTTTACAAATGCAACTTATTATTGATGAATTTGGTACATTCATTGGCAAGAAGGAGAACAGATTCAAAATAATAATTAAGGAAAAGAAACAAGAATTCTCAGCAGATAAAGTAAGCCAAATTATAGTATCCTCGGCTTCTTCGATTTCCACAGATGCAATAAAATTAGCAATTGAAAATGGAATTGACATAGTATATATAAATTTCATTGGTAAACCCTATGCTCGCATTTACCCCTGTCAACTTGGTGGGACTACATTAACTCGGCGTATGCAAGCAAAAGAATATACTAGTCAGAGGGCAGCAGATGCAGTTAGAAGTATAGTTAAATCAAAAATAGTCAACCAAATTAATCTTTTGAAATACTTGAGTAAAGCTCGTAAAGATATAGATTTTGCAACAGAAATTCAAAAAATGAGTGATATGGTGGATAGCATAGAGTCCTTTGATGGGGATATAGATATTATCAGAGATAAGTTGCTTGGCGTTGAGGGTTATGCCGGAAATTTATACTTTTCCTGTCTAGCGAAGATTTTACCATTCGAGAAGAGGGAACATGAAGCCAAAGATCCTTTCAATGTGATGCTAAATTACGGCTATGGAATTCTCTATTCTGAAATAGAAAAGGTCTGCGTACTTGCAGGTTTAGATCCTTATTTGGGATTTCTTCATACGGACAGATACGGCAAACCTTCGATGGTACTAGACTTGATTGAGGAGTTCCGCCAAGCTATTGTTGATCGCGCAATAATAACAGTTTTTGCAAGGAAACAAGTTGAAGACAGTGATTTTGAAACTTCAGGCAATGAATTTTTGCTTAGTCCAAAGGGAAGGAAAAAAGTTATAGAAGCCGTTATGGAAAGATTGCATTCGAGAACAAAATATAAGAATCGTGAGTTGAGTCTACAAGGAATTATGTTGGAGCAAGCGAGGTTGTTTGCAAAAATGCTACTTGGGCAAGCAAAATATGACGCATTAGTTTACAAGTGGTAGATATGTTGCATTGGATTATATACGACATAACAAGCAATAAGTTACGTTCGAAAGTTGCAAACAAATGCAAGAATTATGGAATGATACGTGTACAAAAGAGTGCTTTCCTCGGTGAGCTTACTCAAAACAAAGCTGAGATGCTTTCACTTGAAATTCATGAAGTTCTAGGAAAATCAAAAGATGCAGTTTTTATTTTTCCTTCATGTAAAGAATGTTTTGCAGATAAAATAATTGAAGGTTATTTAGACGAAGAGTTTGTAAAGAAAAAAGATTTTCTAATAATTGGTGATGAGCATGGAAAAAAAGTACTTGACAGCAACTGATCTAATGAACTACAGCTACTGCCCTCGAATAATTTACTATACACAAGTCCTAAAAAAACCGCAGTTCACAACAAAAAAAGAATTTAAGGGGAGAGAAAAAGAAAGTGAGTTTAAAAGAAATGCAAATAGAACAAAAGTTGTCAAGGATTATCCCAAACTTCCCAAAGTTTTTAAAGTTCACCTGGTCTCAGAAAAATTAGGGTTAAAGACTATTCTTGATTCCATAATGATCGACAAAGAAAAGAATGAAGAATATCCTATACAGGCGAAATACAGTTTCAAGCCAAAGAAATTATTCAAGACACAAAGAGATCAATTGATGATGGAAGGTCTTCTGATAGAGGAGTGTCTTGGTTACAGAGTTCCATTTGGTTTTATAAAATTTTTAAAGTCTGGAGATTTGATTAAAGTCAATCTCGAAAATAAGTCGGAAGTGATTAATTTATTTAATAGAATATCAGAGATAATTAGAAACGAGAAGTTTCCAAAACCTACACCATATGGAAAAAGATGTGTAGACTGCTGCTATAAAAAAGATTGTTGGGGATAGAGTGAAAATAGTAACGAGAACATTGTCGCTTGGTATAATTAGACCCTATTATGGTAAAGAAGTAGAAGGAAGGATAAAGGCTGAAAAAGATAATAGAGAGAAAGAATTTTTAGCAGCAAATAAAAATCTAATCTCTGATGAAAACGAACTGAAAAAGAAGGCTAAAGAAGCAAGAAAATTAGACCCAGCTTTTTGGTCTGCCCTTAAGAAAGAAAACCCAGAAATATTTACAATGAGAGAATTATCAGCCTTATTTTCACAACTGCAAAGACAATATGCACTTTTATACAATGAGACTATTAGTAAAATTTACGTTGAAGCACTTAAAACCAGAAAACTTAGTCGCGTGCAAAGTTTACTTAGTTCAATCGGCTATAAGAAAGCTTATGAGGCATTCAAGGATTCTTCACTCGCATCTGGGTTAAGACAAAAATTACAAAGCAACTTCAATAAATCTAAATTTTATAATCTGATTAATGCAAGAATATCTTTACCCACAGCAACTTCTACAAATTTTCCTGTTTCTATATACAGGCAGACAAGCAGTGACAAATATGCAGGTTTTGAGATTCAGCCTAATAAGGAAGATTTCGTAATAAAGCTAACTTTGCCTGAATTCAAAATTAAGGAGAATGTTAATCCCAAAACTAAGAAAAAATTTCTTAGTTTTGAATTTTTAAAATCTCAGAAAAAGAAAGAAATATTTCTACTACTCTCAACAAAACGAAGAAGACAAAATGATAAACAATGGTTTGCTGATGAAGGTACAAGTGCTGAAATAAGAAAAGTAATTAATGGAGATCTAAAAAAAGAATGGGCAGAATATGCCAAAAGATTTGGAAAAGATAAAAATGAAAAAGACCAATTAAGAAATAAGTACAAAATTGGTTGGCTTGAAATAAGAAAGGGTAAAAAAATAGGCGAAAAATTTCGATGGTTTTTAAACTTAGTTATAGAACTGCCACCCAAAATGCAAAGATTAGATAAGAATATAGTTGGCGGAATAGACATCGGTGTCTCTAATCCAATCGTATGTGCTTTGAATAATTCTTTGAAAAGATATACAATAGGTAATAACGATGTACTTTCATTTAATCGACATATGCAGGCTAGAAGGAGAATTCTTTTAAGAAAGAATCTCTTTAAAAGAAAAGGTCATGGGTCGAATAACAAACTAGAGCCAATAACCTCTCTTACAGAAAAGAGCGAACGTTTTAGGAGTAAGATAATTGAGAGATGGGCAAAAGAGGTACAAAGATTCTTTTTACAAAATAGTTGTGGTATTGTTCAAATGGAAGATCTTAGTAACCTAAAAAATAAAGAAGATAATTTCTTTAATTTGTTTTTACGTGGTAAATGGCCATACGCAGAAATGCAAAATAACATAGAAAGAAAATTATCAGAAATTGGTATAGAAGTAAAAAAGATTTCTCCTAAATATACATCTCAGTTATGTTCAAACCCAAAATGTTTGAACTGGAACAAGTGGTTTACATTTGCTTATAGAAAAGAAAATCGTTTTCCGTTATTTAAATGTGAGAAATGTAATTTAGAGGTTCCGGCTGACTACAATGCAGCTAAAAATATAGCTAATCCTAAAATAGAAAAAATAACAGAACGATTACGTTAGATTTATAAGTAAGCTAAACAATGATTAAATTATTCCTCTCTCTGGGAGTTAGATTTAGCATACAGCAGTATGCAGAGGCTAACTAAAGAGTCAGAGTGGGCAGCTTGCATCTGCCTAACATCGAGAAGTGCCTTCTATAGGTAACCCTCGAAATACAAATTCAGTTCAAGAGTTACTGGAATTTCTTTATAAAGCATGTTGCAAAAACTAAATATTCAAAAAACTCATTTGAAAATAATTACAATAAGCCGAACTGCGAACATTTACAGGCTATTCCAGTAACTGAATTAATGAATTAAGAAATGCAACTTTCTCTCATAACAACAGATTGAACTTCTATATTTAAAATTCCAGTAACTGAATTAATGAATTAAGAAATGCAACCCGCAATAGCTTATATTTATGAGAAGGAAATCGAATATTCCAGTAACTGAATTAATGAATTAAGAAATGCAACTCTGGAATCTTTAAGTTGTAGAGTTTCATTATTTTTTATTCCAGTAACTGAATTAATGAATTAAGAAATGCAACAGCAAATTAATTTGCGGAACGAGAACGGTTGGGTAAATTCCAGTAACTGAATTAATGAATTAAGAAATGCAACTCCAAAAGAAATTGATGTCCCGCAGTCGAACTTAAAAATTCCAGTAACTGAATTAATGAATTAAGAAATGCAACTAAGAATTTACGCTTTAATTTACCTAATAAAATATAGATAACTGTGTCGCTGACAATGGCCGATATCACACCAGTTGGATTGTGCATAGCAACTCAAGAACTTTTTGACGCGAAAAGATACAGACAGAATTTTTGTGACAATGTTTTGCTGCGAATGAGAGACAGAAACATCGAAGAAGTAATTGTTCCAGTCAAACGAGAATTAATTTCTGACATTGCTCATAAAAAATTTTTAGAAGGACACAAGATTGCAATTATAAGTAACTTAGATAAAATACTTTCTCTAACTGCACGTTATGTGAACATCAATGCAACTTCTGTCAACGCAATAATTAAAAATGGAAAAGAACTGATGATAAAAGTTCTTTTCTCTGACAACTTCGATCAGATTGCAAATCTCGAAGCGACATTCCGCACAAAAATCAGTTTGCCAGTCTACTCGTTGTTCCTAGAATATTCGAAGGAGCACAAGTTGGTCTGAATGCAAAACGAGATTGATCTCGAGCTTGAAAGATTGCATGACAAGAAAATGGAACTTTCAGGAAGATTGAAAATCGTCAGAGATTCAAAAGAAAAGGAAGTAATCCGTTTGCAACTCGAAAGACTACAGAGTCAGATCGAAACTTTAGAACGCTTTAAGACAAAAACTTAGGGAATTTTTTGTTTTGAATTATGTTGTGTGCAACCAGTCCAGCCGCGACTGCAATTGCGTGAAAGTTTACAAGAACAGTTGTCACTCCGATGAGAGCCGTTGATGCAACTAAGATAGCCGCTCCAACTACCCAGTGATGTAGATTGTACATTCTCTTTCCGATGTAAAGAATCGAACGAGAGTTATCGTATCTCAGTTTTTTCGTGAGCAGTTTGAGATTTCTCTTAGTTTTTTTCAATCCGACTTGAAAAGTTAGAACAGCCTGAATTTTTGTGCGAGTGTAAATCTCAGCAATCAGCATAGATAAACCAAATAGAGCTAAATCTACCGAACCGAATCCATATGCTAGAGTTGTCAAATCGAACATTTTCCAGCCCTTTAATTAAAAATTCGAGATAAGTACTTAAATAACTATTCTCCAGGAACCGGATGTGATGGAGTTTCTCCGCTGAAAAACTTAAAGTAAATCAAAATGAACGCAATGACAACGAGTATGATTCCAACTATTATCCATACTGTCGGATCAGCAAAACTGATGTCCTGTATCGCCATTAAAAACAATTTGTAAGTTTTAAATATTAAATGTCGTTCTATATACGTATGAAAACTATCTGCGAAGTCGTGATAACAAACTTCATGCCCGCAGTACGAGCGATGGTCACAAAGGAATTAACGGGAACTTACGGTCTTTCTCAAAGTGAAGTGGCGAAAAAATTGCAGATAACGCAACCAGCAGTCTCTTACTATCAACGTGAACTGCGTGGAGCGAAGGTGAGACAACTTCAGAGCAATGAAAAAGTTGTGCAGTTTGTGAAAAATCTTTCTGCAGAAATTGCAAATGGAACTTTGAAGGTGATAGATTTGCATGGATTGTACAAAACGTTGAAGGAAGAAAAAATTCTGAATGGAGAATTTCTAGAGTGCAGTTGTTCTACTTCTTAGATAAAAATTTTTTCAACTCACAGTTTCTTTCTTAGTTGGTGGAGATTTTGACGGCAAGAAAAGATAAACAACGAACAATCCTCCAAGAACTGCAGCAATAATTATTCCGTAGAGTAGATAATTCGGTGCTGGCGGTTGTGCTTGTTGTAGTGCCTGCTGCGTTGCAGAGATTAAACTTTGTATGTTCGAGAATAATTGTTGAGCTTGGAAGTAACCTTCGGGTGTGCCTTGTGCAATGTCGTTTTGTGCCTGTTGTATTTGTGTTTGCAAACTGGTGAACAATGGATCTACGTTTGTAAGATTGACTCCTGCAGCTTTCGATTGATTGTAAAGTTGCCAGACTTGAGTGTAGTTTGCAAGAATCTGTGTGAAGTTCGCTGTGATTAACGCTTGTGTCACATTAGTTGGCAGAACTCTAAGCGTGAAAGCTTGCGTCACTGTAGACAGACTGCTTACTGCTTGGAAGTTTGCAGAATAATCTTGCACAGATGCATTTGCAGGAATTGTGAATGTCGTAGTGTATGTTGCTTGTGCGCCTGGAGAAATTGTTTGCGCTGGTGTAACGCTTACCCAACTCGAATTAATTCCAGTAACACTCAATGTAACTGTTTGAGTCGAGTTCGTATTTGTATTGCTCACAATAACGTTAGTTGAATTGCTTGATCCTTGCAAAACTCGAATTAAACTCGGGTAAGAAACTATGCTCAAGTAAGTTGGAGTTGTTGTAGTTGTAGTAGTAGTCGTTGTTGTTGAAGTGTATGGAGAAGCTAGATGGAATGTGACTGGCAGACTGTTAAACCAAATTCCAGTTGGAGTAGATCCAGTGATGTTCGTTGGACAATCTGTAGAATTTGTTGTTGTATTGCCCACAACCCAGCTTACTATTGTGTTTGTCGAATAAGCTGCTGGTGATATTGTTGCCGGAGTTGGACCCGAAACTATACTCCATCCAGTGCAAGTTCCAAGAGACAATGTATCGCCCGATCCAGCAAGTGGTCCAACGTTGGTCACGTTAACATAAACTGTAGTTGTCGTGCCTGTGCTCGGAATAGTTGCTATTGAAGAATTTCCTACAGGAGTGCTGAGATAAAGACCTGTGTTGGTTACAGTCAAACTTTGATTGCTTAGACTTCCAGTGAACGTTCCATTGAAATCAGAGTTTGGCCCGATGTTTAATCTTGTATTTACAAAATAATTTCCACCAGAAGTATTTGCAGGAATCGTTGCATTTAGCCAATAACCCGAAGGATTGCCAGAAGGATTGTACAGTGGTCCAGTTGTGTTAACAAGATTTGACAATGTCACATTATCGCTGCTAGTAATTCCAAAAGATGTAGCATTACCTTCAGTAATCCAAACAGCAGAAAAGTTTGAAGGAGTGATCGAATAAGATCCTGTTGATGTTCCATTCAGATAAGTAATATTCATTTTCAACGAAATGTTTCCACCGGTCGATATGTTGTTAAATGTGTTCAGTCCAGTTGGTGTATCTAGTTCTACTAACTTTATGTTCAACAAGTTAGTCAAATTCAATTGAATTGTCAGATTAAGTGTTGATGATGGATGCGAAGCGAACGCTGTTGTAGTATTTGTTGCATTGAAGAAAATCCATCCTGTGTACAGACCAGTTGGCATAGACGAAGTGAACGTTGTGTTTATTTGAATTGGAATACCACTGTTGGCTGAAATAAAGTTCGTTGGGTTATATGCAAGAGTTGCATTGTATCCCGCACAATTTCCAGATGTGCAAGTAAGGTTTGTAGAATTAAGAGTCATGTTGAGGAAAGCGCCGACACTTCCAGAATTGTTCACATAAATGTTCAGTGTTTTTGTCAACGTTGCTCCATAATCTTCATCGATTCTGATTGTTTGTGCATCAAAACTGTTATTGACAGACAAACTTGGCGCCGATACGTTGAAAATTATCGGAATTTGTAATCCAGCTCCATTCGGATCCAAATAATACAAATCACCTTGGTACGATCCATCGAGAGATACATTTTGAGTCGTAAGATTGACTTGCACATTTGACGAATTGCCACTTATAAAACTCATGCTGCTATAATTCGTACTTATCCAACTCGATGCCGGATACATGAGTTTGACTGTTAAATTATAGCTTGGCAGTATAGTCGAACCGTTTACAACTTTAAAAGTTAGAACCTGAGAACTTGATGGAGGTGCGATATTGACAAATTCTTCTTCAGTTGTGCCAGAAACATTTGCATTTACAAATTTATTGACTGATGTGCCGAGTGTGTTTCCCAAATTGTCTAAAACAGTCAACGAATAATTTCCAGCTCCAGTTGCATTAGCCCAGTCCAATGTAACATTAACTGCATTGATTGTAGAGCTATTTGGCACAAGCATTGTGAAATTCTGTACGGAACTTCCCGTAAAAGATTTAACGTAATATAAATCTGAACTCTGCGTTATTGTGCTCAAATTTAATGGCCCTGGATTTGTTAGAATAATGTTTGTCGTCTGAGATGCGGAAACGTTCAGTGTTCCAAAATTAATTTGTGTAATCTGTTGATTTGGTGTTGAAGAATTTGTTACATTCAGAGTCGTAAAGTATAAAGAACCGCTGTAGCTTATTTGTGAACTTGAATTTCCATAAACTCTTATTTCCCATACAGCCGAGGAAGTTGGTAAGAAGTTATATTGTAAAGTTTGACTGGTAGTTCCATTTTGTATAGATTTTGCTTTCAATGTTCCAGAACCATCCAATAAATATAAGCTAACATATTGCGAAGAATTCCCCCAGTTTATTGTGACAGTTGCTCCAGTTGCATTTGCTATTGTTGTTGCGTTATTTGTGTAAAAGTAAAATGACTGGTAAGCTGTTGCGTTTGGAGGCAATTTTCCATTAAATGTTCCAATTCCACTTGAGCTGTTGAGTGTTGTGTTAGTTGTTATTGGTAAATCTAAAATACCATCGATAGTTACATTCTCGGATGTACTGCTTGGATTCGTAGAATTGCTTATGAGTAACTTATTTTGTAACGTGTATCTACCAGGCACACAGCTAGCTCCATTGATTACTGCTAAATTTGGTGAGAGCGTAAGAGTTGTGGAGTTTACGGTAGACGAATAATTTAAAGTTTCAGTTGTAGTTGTATAGCCTCCTGTTCTATTTTGAACAAGAACTAGAATTTGTGTGCAAGGTGCTTGAATAGACTGACTATAGTTTCCTATGAAGTAGGAAGAGTTTAGTACAATTATTGTTACATTAGTTGTGTTTAGACTCGTTACATTGTTCAGTGCTAGAGTTACGTTTGCAGTGTATTGTGGCGAAGTTGTCCAATTGAAATAAACAATTGATGGAGTAACGTTAAATTGCCCAGCTGGACTACTTGTATTTGTTGCAGAGAAACCAGAGACTACAGCAAGGACAAAAATAACTGCAAAAGCCAACAAACTAAGTACAGTTACTCGAAAATTCATCTGTCTCTTTAAATTATTTGGTTAACTATAAAATATATCTTAAAAATTCTCCAAACCGATGAAGATTGAAGGGCGGCATGACAAACGAATGAATACACCCTTAAGTGCAGATGGGGAGAAAAAAAATTATTGGGGGCCAGGTGGGGTTTGAACCCACGACCTTCTCCTTAGGACGGAGCTGCTCTATCCAAGCTGAGCTACAGGCCCAACAATCTACATTTACTTTCAAGTAGAATAAAAACAAATCTTAGAGTTATGGGGTTAATCAAGAGCGAAAAAGAAATTCGATTTTTAAAAAAAGCTGCTGAAATAAGTAACTCTTGCATTCCACTGATAGAAAAATCTCTGCATGAAAAAATTTCTGAAAAAGAACTTACGAGAAGAGTGAGAAAAAAAATTAATTCTCAGGGAGCAACTTTATCTTTCCAAACTCTCTGTGCATCTAGCGATAGAACTTCAATGATTCATCCAAAACCACATGCGACAGACAGAATTATTTCTGGAATTGGCTACATTGATTTTGGAGCGTCGTACAAAGGTTACAAAGCAGATGTGACAGTCCCATTCATCAAAGGAAAAATTAACAGAGAAGAAACGATAGTAGTGAAAAAAACTTTAGAAGCGTACAAACTTTCTGTAAAATCTGTAAAAATCGGTGTTCCTTTTTGGAAAGTTCACGAAGCTACTGATAAATTTTTGAGAAAGAATGGATTCGAAATGAAACATGCGCTTGGACACGGGCTCGGATTGAAAGTACACGATAGTCCTTTAATTCTAAAACCAAGAAAAAAATTGAAAGGGAAAAAGAAAAAACGTTGGGAAAGAATTAAGAAAATAAATTTCCAACCAAAAATGGTTTTTACAATCGAACCAGGAATTTACACAAAGAAATTTGGATCGAGAATTGAAAATGATTTTTTGATAACGAAAGAAGGAAAATTAAAACAGCTCACAAAATCGAGATTGATAAAAGTTTAGACAAGCACTTTAATTTTTGCTTTGCTTACAAGAGCTCTAACAATTTGTCTTCCGATATCAGAATCTTTCGAAACTTTTATGTTGGATTTTTTGCCAATCGTTGCAGAGAAAAGAAAATCAGAACCGATGTAAACGTTTGCCATTTTCCCAATGTATCTTTTGTCGAAGTCGAATGTTATGCTGTTGCCGGTTTCAGTCATTCCAAAATAAATTTCTTTTCCGAGCGAAGGAATTTTCGGTTCAACATCTATGCTTATTCCAAGTTTTTGCTCGAGAGCTTTTATCATGACTCCTTCTTTCCCAATTATTCTTGGTATGTATTCATTTGCAACTCGCACGACTACTTTGTTTTCGGAAACAACTTCTGCTTGAGCATTAAAGTCAAACTTTCGAATTTCTTGCAAGATTCTTTCTTGCGCAAGTCTTTTCAACGGAGATGCACTCGTTTTTGTTACAGGAACGATGACATTCTCTTCTCCGAACGTATAAATCTCGTAAACAAGTTCACCAGTTTCAAAATCTCTGACTTCAACAAGTGGTCTCGACAAATCTGCTTCTGTCATTCCTGATGGAACTTTTACTGTCAAAGAAAGTTCGAAAACTTTTTTCACCTCGCCCTCTTTCACAAAAATCACTGTGTCGATTATGTGGGGAATTATTCCAAGTTCCACTCGTCCCATAAATCTCTGAATTGCATCGATCGCATCGCTCGCGTGTACGACTCCAATCATTCCTATTCCCGCTAAGCGCATGTCTGAGAAAATTTCAAAGTCCTTTGTCTTTCTCACTTCGTCGAAGATTGAATAATCTGGCCTGACAAGAAGCAAAATGTCCGCGGTCTTTTCAAAATCTCCCTCGAGCGGTCCGTATTGAGTAATCTCCGGTCCGACTTGCAAATCTTTTGGAGATTCGAGAGTTTTAACAATTTTTCCCTGGTTTTTGTAAAATTCTGCGAGCGATGAGGCGAGTGTCGTCTTTCCAGATCCAGGTGGGCCGGCAATGATTATTCCTTCAGCCTTTTCTCGCAAACGCAACATGAGTTTGTCAGAAAGTTTGTAATCTTCCAAAGAAAGTTTCACAATAGGTCTGACAATTGTTATTTCCAATCCATCTGAAAATGGTGGGCGTGCTATTGCAATTCTGTAATTGCCAAGTTGTAAAACAGTTGCACCTGAACGAATAATTTCTACAGAACCTTCCTCGCTTATTCTCGTTGCTTCTGTTATTTCTCGGATAAGATTTTCTAAATCATTTGTCGACAAAGTTTCATCTTTAATTTTTACAAGTTCGAATCTTCCTGGTCCACCTTTCTTTGCAAGTGGTGGAACTCCTTCCTTAAGATGTACAGATAATGTGTCTTCAGTAAAAAATTTTTCAAATGCTAATCCTTTTGTTTTTATTTCCGCTGGAAAATGTTGTATACTAACTCCCTCAGCTTCTCCAACAAGTGCCTGAACGAAATCAGCAGTGTAAAGAGTTGCATTTTCTTCTTTCGCTACATCACGAATTAATGCATCCATTCTTCCAGACTTTGCAAGTTTGATGTCGTCAATGCTTGGTCTAGTTCCTGTAAAACGAACTTTTATTTTACTTTTTTCAGCAAGTTCACGAATTTTTTTTAACTCTTCTAAACCAACAAAGCCAGGCTCTCTACCTTTTGACGCTTGTGCTTGCATCTCATCAAGAACCATTGCTGGAACAATTATCTCACTGACTTTCAATTTATTTTGCTCAAGCAGTTGTGAAATTTTTCCGTCGATGATTATGCTCGTGTCGAGAACAATCTTGTCTGTGTTTTTCATTTTCATCTTCACGCTAAAATTAAGTTTCTTTGCTTTTAAGCTTTAGTCGGAAAAACCTTTAAAAAAAATATTTTTTCAATTTTCTATGTTGCAGCGACAAAAAAGATTTTATTTATCTTTGCGTGCTAAGAATCGTGATAAAAATAAAACGCTGTCCTGAATGCAAGAACAAAAACATTTCATTGCACTCGGATGAATATATCTGCACCAAATGTGGACTCGTAATTGAACAAGAATTTCGTTCTGGTGTCAGAACTCTAGCATGAAAACAAAAGAAGGACTAGCGTAGTCCTAACCACCCACTTCTACAAACTTTAATAGTTCATCACGCGTAACAATTTTTTCTGACTCAGCTTGCATGTCTCTCAATTTGTACTCATTTCTCTGCAATTCTTCTTTCCCAACAATCACAACAAATTTAGATTTTATTTTGTCAGCATACTCAAGTTGTTTCTTGAGATCTCTATCCATCAAATCAATTTGACAAGGTACACCGTTTTCTCTCAAAAATTTTACTAAATCCAAAGCCCGATTCTGCAAATCTTCGTTAACGCTTGCGACAAAAATTTTTGTTGTTTTCAAATTTTCTTTAAACATGTTTTTATTTTTCATGACTTCGAGAATCCTATCGATGCCCAACGAGATTCCAGTGGCAGGGATATCCTTCCCTCCAACTTTCTTCATGAGATTGTCATAGCGACCTCCCCCACCACAAGAAACTCCAGCACCAAGTTCTACTTCGAAGACTAATCCAGTATAATATTCTAACCCACGTACGAGCGAGAGATCGATTTTTATTTTATCTTCGAATCCCAGAGTTTTTGCATAATCAATCAAAGAATCCAATTCCTCAAGACCTTCGCTTCGTCCCTTTCGTCCAAAAGTTCGAATGATTTCTTCATTAGATCCAGAAATTTTAATTACATCAAAAACTTTATCTGGTATGATTCCATTTTTCACAAGCTCTTTTCTTACACCAGCCTCACCAATTTTTCCCCACTTATCAATTGCTCGAAATGTGTCCACTAATTTGTCTTTAGTCACAACTTTTTCCAACAATTTTTCCAAAAGCTGTCTGCTGTTCACACGAATTGAAAAATCTTTGAATCCAAGTTTCTGCATAATTTCGCAAACGCATGCAAGACATTCCGCATCTGCGAGTACACTTTTGCTTCCGACAACATCTATATCCGCTTGCCAAAATTCTCTGTAACGCATTGCCTGTGGATTGTCGTATCTCCAAACTTTTTCTATCTGATAACGTTTGAAAGGAAGAGGAAAGTTGCTAGATGTTACAATTCTTGCAAGCGGCATTGTCAAATCAAATCTTAAACCAAGCTGACGTTTCGATTTGTCTTCAAAAAAATAAATTTCATCCTTCACACCTTCGCCGAGCCCACCTTTTGCAGAAAGTAGCTCAAAACTTTCGAATGCAGGAGTGAACAGCGGCTCGAAACCATATTTTTCAAAAACATTTCTTACAACGTCGATAATTTTTTGTAGCTTTATCGCGTCTTCAGCCGCTACATCTCTCGTTCCCTTTGGCGGTTGGAATTTCATATAATTAATTCCTCCTTTGAGAATATCTTTTTGTTTTGGGTCCAGAGCCGGGATTCGAACCCGATCTAGAAGATTCACAGTCTTCCGTGCGAGCTTCTACACTACTCTGGACATTTGGAGCAAGAGTCAAACAATTTCTTTTTAGAAATATTTTTACGCGAGAATTTTCAAACAACTTTAACTTTGCTCTTAATCGAACTGGAATTGAAACTCGTCCTTTGGAATCGATTTTAGAAAAAGCACTGCTCAAAGTGAACTAATTCACCTTTTGTGAAAACGTTCGCCTCTCATCCTTGTCACTTGAAAAGAAAATGTTTTTAGAGTATTTATATGTAAAGGTGGGAAAAATCAAACTGGCTGTGCGAGCATCTGTCTATCCAAAACTTTTACTCCGTAGGAAACGCAACGATCGCAAACATCTATAATTGATCCTTCTATGTCTGCCTTATTCAGAAAAGGAACTTCCCTCCCACACAAATTGCACTCCATTCCAGCCCCATCCTGATACATATACTGTAAGATATAGTTTATATAGTTGGCTAATTTTTATGAAGCTTCTTTAAATAGATATTTTTCGAATAATCTTCAGTGAAAAACGTGAGTGGTACACGGATTGTCGAATAATTCTTCTGAAATTTTATTTACTATAGACCACAAGGTGTTTCTATGGGAGTGAAGGAACAGGAAGACAAAGTTATACAGTTCTGGAACAAGCAGAAAATATACGAAAAAGTAAAAAAGAAAAATCAAGGAAAGAAAAAATTTTATTTTTTGGATGGACCGCCTTACGCAACAGGCGCAATTCACATGGGAACTGCAATAAACAAAATTCTGAAAGATTTTTACATCAGATTTTACAGAATGAACGGCTTCGATGTGTGGGATCAACCAGGATTCGATACTCATGGAGTCCCGATTGAAAATAAAGTTGAAAAAAAATTTGGATTCAAGACAAAAAAAGATATAGAAAAATTTGGAGTAGAAAAATTTATCAGCGAGTGCAAAAAATTTGCTACGGAATTTGTTGGGCTGAATTCAAAACAATTTGCAGATCTTGGAGTTTGGATGGACTGGAAAAATCCATACCTCACACTAACAAACGAATACATCGAAGGTGCATGGTACACTTTCAAAAAAGCTTTTGAGAAAGGTTTCTTGTACAAAGGAGATTATTCGGTTCACGTTTGTCCACATTGTGAAACTGTTGTTGCTTACAACGAAATTGAATACGACAAGGCCGAAGATCCTTCAATCTACGTCAAGTTCAAAGTTGAGGGAAAGAAAAACGAATTTCTCTTAATTTGGACGACTACTCCATGGACTTTGCCATCGAACACTGGTGTGATGGTGAATCCAGAAGCAGATTATGTTAGAGTTAGAGTTGGTGACGAGATTTGGTATGTCTCTCATCGTCTGCTTGAAAGTCTGATGAAAAAATTTGAAATCAGTAAGTATGAAATTGTCGAACGAATGAAAGGAAAAAGTTTAGAAGGACTACGTTACGAACATCCTCTGAAAGATTTGTTTGTATTTCAACAACATTTAAAAAATGCACATCGAATTGTTTTGTCAGAAAAATATGTGAGTTTGGAAGAAGGAACTGGACTTGTTCACACAGCACCTGGACATGGGCAAGAAGATTACAAAGTTGGAATTGAAAATAAGTTACCGATTGTGAATCCTCTAAAGCTTGATGGAACTTTTAATGAACAGAGTTCGATCGTTTCAGGAGTTTTTGCAAAAGATGCCGACAAAATAATTGTCGAAGAGTTAGAAAAAAGAAAGTTATTGGTGTACCGCGAAAAAGTTGTGCACGATTATCCATTTTGTTGGAGATGCAACAATCCTTTGTTGATGATGGCGGTTCCACAATGGTTTTTCAAAGTTACAGAAATTCGAAACAAACTTCTTGCCGAAAATAAAAAAGTTCACTGGATTCCGGATTGGGCTGGAGTAAGATTTGAAAATTGGCTAGAAAGTTTGGGAGACTGGCCAGTTTCGAGACAAAGGTATTGGGGCATACCATTGCCGATTTGGATTTGTGAAAACTGTGGCGAGACAAAAGTTGTAGGTTCGAGAAATGAATTGCCAAAGATTCCAAAAGATTTTCACAGACCACAAATCGATTCTGTAACATTCGTTTGCAAAAAATGTAAAGAAACGATGCGAAGAGTACCTGATGTTCTCGACGTTTGGTTCGATGCTGGTGTGGCTTCGTGGGCAACCCTTGGATATCCTGGAAACAAAAAACTTTTCAAGAAATGGTGGCCAGCTGATTTTATTTTGGAAGGTCCAGACCAAATTCGTGGCTGGTGGAATTCACAAATGATAACTAGCATGATGACTTTCGACAGAAGACCGTTCAACGAAGTTCTCTTTCACGGATTTGTTTTGGATGCTCATGGTATAAAAATGTCGAAGAGCGAGGGCAACATAATAGCTCCAGAAGATGTTGTTCAAAAACATGGAAGAGACACATTGCGATTTTTTGCACTTTCAAATTTACCATGGGAAGATTTCTATTTCAAATGGGAAGATGTTGATGACATAAGCAAAAAACTTGTAGTCGTTAGAAATACTTTCAATTTTGTCAAAACATACGTATCAGATAAAGGACAGCCGAAAAATTTACAGAAAGAAGACAAGTGGATGCTTTCAAAACTGAATTCATTGCTACAATCAGTTTCACAATCAATTGAAAATAAACATGCTTACAAAGCTGCACAGGAAATATTGAATTTTATTTTGGAAGATTTGAGTAGATGGTACATAAAACTTGTGCGCGATAGAACATGGGTTCTCTATAAAGGTTCAGACAAGAAGGCAGCATTTTATGTTTTGTATAATGTTGTTGAATCCACACTCAGACTTCTTGCTCCATTCACGCCATTTTTAACAGATGATGTTTATCAATCTTGTATAAAATATATTGATAAAAAATCTGCTCAGTCAGTTCATTTCCTTGAATGGCCGGAACCAAATAAAAAATTGATCGACAAAAAACTCGAAGAAGAAATGCAAGTTGCAAAAAGAATAGTTGAATACTCAAATGCGGCAAGACAGCTTGCAGATATAAAACTAAGATGGCCGGTTGGAAAAATTTTTGTGCAAACCAAAAACAAGAAAGCAATTGTAACTATAAAGAATTTACAAAAAGTTTTAACTAAAATGTGTAACTGCAAAAAAGTTGAAATAATTAAAGAAAGGCCTGACGGTGATTTTACCGAAGCCGTATTTGATTATGGAATCATCTATGTAAATAAAATTTTGGACGAGAAGCTCATGGAAGAAGCAATGCTCAAAGAACTTGTTCGCCACATTCAGGACATGAGAAAGAAAAATAAATTTGAAGTTAAAGAATTAATTTCGTTATCAATTGAATCGGATAAAGATATTAGTGATACAATTCTTAAGAATAAAAAATTCTTGATGCAAGAAGTTGGCGCAAAAAAAATTACTATTGGCAAACTTTCTGGAAGTTATAAATCTGAACTCGACTTTGAGGACAAAAAAATTTCTGTTGCATTTTCAAAAACTCACTAAGTACCACTTTTAGTACTCCTAAAATTACTTAGAATAAAGTTTTCCAGTTCGTAAAGTGTTCACAATTAAGAAAAATCTTCAACTTGTATTATCGCTTTGTTCTTCAATTTTCGGAATTAGTTTGATATTTTTTGCTTCATTGTTTTCAGTTCCTCAGAAAATTTCAACTTCAGAATTAACATCAGGAATGGTTGGGAATACAGTTACAGTTTATGGCGAAATTTCTAAAAGAACACAAAGTAATGCAGGACACATTTTTCTCACTCTTGATAAAAAAGTTCAAGTTCCAATATTTTCTCAGCTTGCAGAAAAATTAGATGAAAATGTTTTAGCTTCATTGAAAGTTGGACAAAAAATTTCTGTTTCTGGAACAGTCGATGAGTATCAAAGTAATTTACAGGTTGTGCCTCGTTCGCTTTCTGACATAGTCATCGGTGGTGATTGAATGTTTGAACTGATTCTGTTTATGATTCTTGGAATAGTTTTTGGTACGATCACAGGACTCATGCCAGGATTGCACATCAACAACATGATCCCACTGATGTTCACAATACCGTTTCTAACTCAAGATCCAGAATTATTCTCAGTCTTCATTGTTTGCTTCGGTGTTTCTCAAATTTTTAGTAGTTTCATACCGTCCGTCTTTTTCGGTGCGCCAGATGAAGACACAGCGTTATCAGTTTTGCCTGGACATAAAATGTTGCACGAAGGCAGAGGACTTGAAGCGATAAAAATTATTTCGCTAGCCGGAGCTCTTTCACTATTCATTACAGTCACAACAGTTTTTGCTTTTTCTAGTCTGTTTAAAACATTTTATGAAGTTAGTAGACCATTCATGCACATAGTACTCGCTGTTATCATTTTTGCTATGATAATTTCAGAGAAAAATTTTCGAAAAATGTTGTTCGCAGTTCTGATAATAATTTTATCTGGATTCCTAGGATTTCTTGTGCTCGATGGAAGCTTTACAAACAAGACTTACATAATGTTTCCACTCTTGTCCGGATTTTTTGGATTGAGTACAATTGCATTGAGTATTTCAGAAAATACAAAAATTCCACAACAAAACACAGATAACGAACTTAAAATTTCTTTCAAAAAAATTTTGTTATCAACATTTTTAGGATCGTTAGCTGGAATAGCTGTAGGATTTTTACCAGCAATTGGAGTTTCACAAGCTGCAACATTCATGCAAGTAATTGCAAGAGTTGACGATCCACGAAATTTTTTAGCTACATTGTCAGGAATCAATATTGGAAATGAAATATTTTCTCTAAACTCGTTGTATCTTGTTGGGAATCCTAGAAGCGGTGCAAGCGTTGCAATTGAAAGAGCTCTCGGAAGTTTAACTTTTCAACAAATAATTTTGTTTTTTGGTGCAATAGCCTTTACAGTTGGTGTAAGTTCTTTTCTGAATTCCTTTATTGCTAAACACGTAACTAGACTTCTTCAAAAAATAAATTACCAAAAATTATCTATAGGAGTTTTTATTTTCGTTAACACAATGATTTTTGTAACAACTGGATTTCCAGGATTACTTGTTGGATTTTCTTCGATGAGCATCGGAATTCTTTGTGCAAAACTGTCGGTAAGACGCAGCAATTGCATGGGTTCGTTACTTATACCAACTATGCTTTTCTTCGCTGGCTTGAATCCTTTAATTATTTCAATACTAAGAATTTAGATTAGAGACGATTCAAATATGGTTAAGATTGATGCAAAGAAATTAAAATCACTTTTTGTAAAATTCTTCGAACAGAAAGCTCACAAGAGTATACCAAATGTTTCGTTGATTCCGCATGAAGATCCTACAGTGCTTTTTACAACTGCAGGCATGCACCCACTTGTTCCATTTCTGCTTGGTCAGCCACATCCACTTGGGAAGAGGTTAGTTAATGTACAGAAATGTTTGCGAACAGACGACATAGAATACGTTGGTGATACAGCCCATCTTACATTTTTTGAGATGTTAGGTTACTGGTCATTGGGAGATTATTTCAAGAAAGAAGCGATAGAGATGAGTTTTGAATTTCTGACGAACAAAAAGTGGTTGGGTTTAGACAAAAAGAAAATATTTGTTACTGTTTTTGCCGGCGATAAAGATGCTCCAGCTGACGAGGAGAGTGCAAAGACATGGCAAAGTTTAGGAATACCGAAGAACAGAATTTTCTATCTGCCGAAGAAAGACAATTGGTGGGGACCTGCTGGTGAAACTGGTCCTTGCGGTCCTGATACAGAAATGTTCTATGATACAGGAAAAAAACCACACGGCAAAGATTGCAAACCAGGAGATTCATGTGGAAAATTTATTGAGATAGGCAACGATGTGTTCATGGAATACAATAAAATAGCTGACGGAAAGTTTGAGAAACTAAAACAGAAGAATGTTGATTTTGGAATGGGACTTGAGAGAACCACAGCTGCTCTCGAAAACAAGGATAATGTTTACGACATAGAAATTCTCAAACCAATTTTTGATAAAATAAAAAACATAGCAGACATTGACGAACCAACCGAGGATGAAAAAAGGTCAATTAGAATTATAACCGATCACATGCGTGCAGCTACGTTTGTCTTGGCAGAAAACATTGAGCCCAGCAACAAATATCACGGCTACGTTCTTAGAAGATTAATTAGACGCAGCATCAGACATGGTAGACTTATCGGAATTCAGAAAAATTTCTTAGAACAAGTTGCAGAAGTTGTTGTAAAAATTTACAAAGACGAATATACGCATCTGCAAGAGAAGAAAAATTTTGTGATGGGGGAACTCAGGGAAGAGGAATTAAAATTCTCGAAAACTTTGTCCGAAGGTTTGAAAAAGTTCAACCAGATTGCAGTTCAAAAAAAATTTATTGACGGCAAGGACGCATTCTTACTGTTTCAGAGTTTTGGTTTCCCAATAGAGACAACGAAAGAACTTGCAAAAGAAAATGGCGTGACTGTAGATGAAAAAGGATTCGAAGAAGAGTTTAGGAAGCATCAAGAACTTTCCAGAGTCGGTGCAGAAAAAAAATTCAAAGGCGGATTGGCAGACACATCTGAAAAAACAATCAGACTACACACAGCGACGCATCTTTTGAACGAAGCAATCCGAAGAGTATTGAAAAGGAAAGACATTGTTCAGAAAGGATCGAACATAACTTCCGAGCGACTCAGATTTGATTTTAATTTTGAGAGAAAACTTACTGAAAAAGAAATAAAAGAAATTGAAAATCTTGTCAACGAACAGATCAGAAAAGGATTGAAAGTTGAGAGACTCGACACGACATTTGGTGAAGCAAAGAAAATGGGGGCTCAGGCCGAGTTCGAACAAAAATATGGAGAAAAAGTTTCTGTTTACAAAATCGGCAATTTCTCGATTGAAGTGTGTGGAGGACCGCATGTGAAAAATACGAATGAACTATCGAAGTTCAAAATAGTTAAGGAAGAGTCTGTAGCAGCTGGAATCAGAAGGATAAAGGCTATTCTAGAATAAAAAACTTATGGCTTTGGTAGAATCATGAGACCTTCCTTTGGATCGCCTATAGCAAGATAATTTTTCTCGATAAAGAATTTTCCTACAAGTGCAGATGTTATAGCATCTAGTTCGTCATGTGTTATATCTTTCTTCTTCACATCACCATTGAATCCTAACTTTATCAGAGAACGTCTTAACTTTTCCAAACCAGCTTGCTTGCGTGGAATTTTCAAAATATCCTGAGCCGCTCCGGGAAAACTTTCTATAACTTTGTATCCCCTCAATTCGAAAAAATTTTTCATTTTTATTCCACGTCCAGTAAGTTTTCTCATCGGTCCAAGCGTGATTGGGAAAAATTTTATTTTCATTCTTAAAAGTTCTTTGTCACATTCTCTTAGATGCGGTGGTCCTCTTTGCCTTAAACTTTTTCTTCCATTTGGTAGACAGAGCGGAGCATCAATGCTGATTACTTTCGGATTCGCTTTCAAAGTTTCGGAAATTATTTCTTCATCAGTGTGCAGCACTTTCGTTATCGAATTTAATTTTTTATCCAGTAAACAAAATCCAGTTGTCCTCTTTGGACTGCCAGCCAAATCTATTCCAACTATTCTCATCATTTCACTTGTTGCAGTGCACAGAAAGTCGGTGGCTGTGAAACTATTTTGCACAAATCTTGAGTTATCATATCTTGAGTTATATTAGTCAAAGTATCTTGTCCATAATTGCTCAGTATGGATAAACTTGGAGGGCTTTGTGTTCCAGAAAGTTCTTCTAAGAAAAGTTGAGAGCTGAATTGACTATTCGTCACAAAACTTTCAACCAAACTCTGTATTTGTGAACAATTGTTGCAGTTCGAAGGATACTGGAAAATCATCAAAGTTTTGTACTGTTGAAAAAGAACTGTTTTCTGAGCCGGAGACAAATCGTAATTTATTATATTCGTATTTGGAAGTTGTGTTTGTTGTTGATTCTGTTGAGGAAAATAAATATATGACTGCAAAGAAATTGCGACTATCGAAGACAAAAACATTAGCGCGATAATTGCCAAGCCAACGTATTTGTAAATTTTTTTCATAAACTCAACTTATTATCTTTATTAGTTTAAATTTATTTTAGAGAAGATGGTTCTTGAAAGACTAGTCTCAGTGAGAGATGCTGTACTTCACCCACAATGGATGTTCGTAATTGGTGGAGTAGTTTCTGTAATAAGTTTCTTTATCTCTTATCTTGTCTTTCCTTCGTCAATCGGCATGTTCGCAACTTTCTTAACAACTTTCGCCATCACACCATTCATGGTGAACTTGATAACGTATGAGGAAGTTCAAGAGGAAGAGATGATTAAACATAATACTGGATTAAATTTTTTGACCAGACATAAAAAAATTTTAGAAATCTACGCAGCATTTTTCGCTGGCATGATTTTATTTCTCGCAATTACCTTTCTACTTTTGCCGCAACAAGTTGTTCAACAATTATTCAACGATCAGATAACCGAAATTCAATTGATTCGTGGTGATGTAGTCATCGCAGATACTTTTACAAGAATACTCGTCAACAATATTGGCGTTTTATCTTTGGCATTTATTTTTTCGCTTTTGTTTGGAGCAGGTGCAGTTTTTATTTTATCTTGGAATGCCACAGTTCTTTCCTCGGCAATTGGATTGGCTGCACAGAATATTTCCGGAGCGCAAGGAGTTGCAACTTTAACAGCACTGCCTGCAGCAGTTTTGATTTTTCTTCCACACGGTTCTCTGGAAATTCTCGCATACTTTATTGGTGGAATAGCAGGTGGAATACTTTCTACAGCAATTTCTAGAAGACAAACAATAATGTTTCGAAGTATCTTGATTGATAGTTTATCTTTACTAGTGGTTGCAGCATTGATCTTAGTAATCGCTGCAGTTGTAGAAACTTCTCTGATTTCATTGGCGCAATAAAATTGCAGGTTTCAAAACATCAGCTTGTTTCGCTTTTTCTTCTGTAGATTTTTCTGCTTCTTCAATTACAACTTTTGTTTTAAGTTGTTGTTCTAAAAATCTTTTTGCTTCTGTAAAAATTTTTAACTGAGTCTTACGATCTACAAATTCTTTTGGAAGTTCATTTAATTTTTTAGAAATTGTTTGAATGAATTTTACAAGTTGTTGTTTGTCAACAGATTTTATTTTTTCCATACTATATTTTATCATAGCTTCCATTGCAACAGATTTGTTCTTGATTATATGTTTGTACAATTCAAATTTCCATTTAGGAGCAACAAAAATAAGAACCTCTATAGGTTTAACTCCAGTTATTTTTTGAATTTGTCTTACATCCTGCAGCGTTTTTTCTAACAACTGTTCGGACAATTCTACATTCTTGTTGATAAGTTTTTTATTTGATTCTGGCCATTTTGCAAGAGCAACAAATTCTTTTTCTCCAAGCATTTCCCAAAACTCTTCAGCTATGTGAGGCAAAATTGGCGCATTTAATTTTATAAAACATGAAAGAACCTTTTTCAATATTTTCGAATTACAGTTGTCAACTCCTTCAGATCTATCGATGTACCATTTTAAATCATTCAATAGTTTATAGAATGAATGAGTAATTGCCGATCTGAATTTTAATTCTTCATAATTTTTTGTTGCTAAGTCGATTATTGTCTGCAATCTACTTTTGAGATAAATATCTGTAGTGGAGGAATTACTCCTAGAAGCTTTTCCAATATTGTTAATCATGTATTCAACAAAATCAAGTCTGCTTGTGAAAGACTCTATGTTTGAAGATTTCCAACCTGCATCGTTCATGTCTTCGTTTGAACTAACTATATTCATTCTCACCATATCTGCACCGTAGTCTTCTACCAATTTTCTTAGAGGTATGATGTTCCCTTTTGATTTTGCCATCTTCTCTCCAGAAACTTGGACAAAACCATTTACAGAGAATGCTTTAGGCCAAAATTTCTGAGGCCAAATTGCAGTGTGGTGGAACAACATGAAAGTCAAATGATTTGGGATAAGTTCTTTTGCGGAATTTCTTAAATCCACGGGATAAAAATATGTGAATTCTTTACGCATTTCTTGCAAAGTTTTTTTATTAATACCACTTTTCTTTGAAACTGAAGCAACAGTTCCCCTGTTCAAGAAAACTAAATCAAATATTTCGTCTGTCAATTGTTTGGCTGAAATTTTTCCCGAGTTTAGGAAATGTGCTATTATGTAGAAAGCCATGTAGATTGTTGAATCGCTCAGAGTTTCAATTTTCCATTCTGGATCCCACGGTAAAGGTGTTCCCAATCCAGTTTTTCGTGTGCACGCCTTATCTTCCAGCCAGTCTATCGTGTTTTCAAACTGAATTCTTGATTCTTCAGGATAAAGTTTCATCTGAGACAAATTTTTCTTCACGAGCGATTTCCATTTATTGTCTGAAAATTTCAAGAACCATTGGTTCTCCAAAATTTTTACATGATTAGGAGTATTGCATCTACAAATTACTGGTCCAGTAAGTTCCCACATTGTTTCAGCAAAACCATTTCTTTCAAAATCTTTAACAATTTTTTCTTTGACATCAGAAACTTTTTGTCCAGCATATTTTCCAAAAATACTTTTTAAAAGTCCGGTGTGGAATTCTTTTTTGTAAAGTTCATTTGTGGCCTTGTCCAATTTGTCTATGTCTCCCTCACTTTCGATTTTCATTTTCTCAGAAATATCAACTGCTGGATTTTCACCAAATCCATCAACGTCAATAATCGATATAGGATGTAAGTTTTTCACAACCCCTTCCGGTACATTGTATTTCGTTGCTCTCTCAGGATGCAACTGAAGTTCTCTCAATCCAATCCAATCATACGGAGCATGAGCTGGAACTGACATAACAATCCCGGTTCCTGTTTTCGGATCTACGAAATAAGCTGGAAGAATTGGAACTTTTACTTTCGTTGCAGGATTCTCTACGTATTCTCCGATTAATTTTTCTCCACTAATTCTATCAACGACTTCAATTTTTCTTAATTGATCCTTAAGTTTCTCTACTGCATCTTTACTTATGTACCAAATTTCTCCATTTACTTTAGCTTTGAAGTATGTGATGTCTGGATCTATCCAAATATTTGTCACGCCGTAAATTGTTTCTGGTCGCAATGTTGCACATGGGATTACGTCACCGTTTTCAAGTCTGAATTTCAAAATTACAAATTCTATTGGACTTTCACCCTCACCAACTAATCTATCATGATCCCCAGTTGGAGACTGGTCATGAGGACACCATACGACTGGATGTGTTCCCTGTACAACATAATGTTTTTTACGCAAAGTGTTGTATTGCCAAGCGATGAACTTGTTGTACGCTGGTGTTATTGCAGTTACAAAACTTCTTCTCCAGTCAATCGAAAATCCCATCATTTTAAAATTTTCAATCCATTTTTGCATCCAATATTTTGCTACAAACTCTGGTCCATTCTTTACAAAATTTTCTAAGTCTTCATCAGTTGCTCCGAAAAGTTTGAAAGTTTCAATTTGTGTTTGGTCATTTTGTTGTAATCGTTCTATCGTTCCAAGAATTGGTTCGCCAGTTGCATGGAATGCCTGTGGAAAGAGAACATTGTATCCTTGCATTCTCTTGAATCTCGCATAAACATCGCCGCGAGAAAAAGTGAAAGTATGCCCGACGTGCGGGCTTCCGTTCATGTAAGGAAATGGAATCGTGATGAAAAATTTTTTCTTTTTCTTGTTGATGTTAGCTTCGAAAACTTTCGCTTCAGCCCATCTATTTTGCCACTTCCGTTCGACAGCTCTAAAATCCATAACTAAGATATGCTTTTTTAAATTCAATTAATTAATTGTCTAAGCCCGCGTAGCTCAGTTTGGATAGAGCAGCTCCCTTCTAAGGAGAAGGTCGAGGGTTCAAATCCCTCCGTGGGCATAACGCTTACGGGTAAAAGTAGTGGGCTATTAATCTTTAATGAATTAACAAACTATCGTGTCTAACGGAAAAGATATTTCGACAGTTCAACAGAAAATTCGCGATTCTGAAATTCCGATAAAAAACAAAGAATTAATTTTAAAATTTTTGAACGAGGGTTTAGCAAACGGATTGAGCGAGAGTAGATTAGTGAAGTATGGTTATTTGTTGCCGAAAATTTCAGAACTTCTCGGAAAAGAATTTGACGAAGCTACTCGCGACGATATTGTAAAATTAGTTGCAAAAGTCGAGCAAACCGATTACAGAGATTGGACGAAGCACGATTACAAAGCTATTGTAAAGCGTTTTTGGAAGTGGTTAAAGAAAACAGAACAATATCCCGTAGAAGTGTCGTGGTTAAAGACAACTGTAAAAAAGAATCACGAATTGCCGGATATCTTAACGGAAGAGGAAGTCGAAAAAATTGTTGCGTCAGCTGACAACTATCGGGATAAAGCGTTCATTACAGTTCTCTACGAATCCGGCTGTCGAATTAGCGAAGTATTAAATATGAAACTTCGCGACGTTCATTTTGACAAATATTCTCCGATAATAACTGTCAATGGTAAGACAGGCTCGAGACGAATCCGATTGATTGACAAAAATAATTTTTTGAAAATGCTATTGGATTCACACACGTTCAAAGACAATCCGGAAGCTTATGTTTGGATTTCTCGAGCGAGAAATTCCGAAAATTCTCCGTTAAGTTATAGACACGCTTCAGAAATCATAAAGCGTTTGTCAAAACTAGCTGGAATCAACAAAAAAATTTATTGTCATTTGTTTAGACATAGCCGAGCAACATTTTTAGCGAACAAACTTACTGAAAGTCAGCTGAAACAACTTTTCGGCTGGACGGCTGGAAGCGATATGCCGGCAACTTACGTTCATTTGAGCGGACGCGACATAGACGACGCTTTATTAAAATTAAATAGTGCTTTTGAAGAAAAGCGGGAAAAAGAAGCCAAATTAATTAATTCACTTGATGACGCTCTCGAATCCGATTCAGATTTCAGAAAGAAAATTGCTAGAATACTTTTGGAAAAAGGAATCAAAACTTCAAAATTTTGATTATTCAAGTAAATTCTTTATTTCGTCATAACTCATACCGATAGCCGTCTCTAATTTTCTATATTTTTTGTTTTGCGACAATCTTCTTCTGAAAGCGTCTCTATCAGAATCAAAATTCGCTAAGTCGTACTCGTGCATAGTTCCGAAAGAAAAGTTAGGATTCCACTCTAAAAGGCTCGTGTAAATAATTTTCAAAAATTCGTCTGGAACTTCCGCGGTTTGATTGTTTATGACGAAGTTTGAAAGAAAAATTCTTGTCTGTGTAATCAAGTCTTTTGGAACAGCATTATGGACGTAATAATTAAAAAACGAAGCCGGAGCTGTAATGTCTCCTTTCTCTACTTGCACTAGTTTGATTAGTACCGGTACTAAACATAACATAACCGGCATTGTCTTGCTGTAAAATTGATAAATTTGTTTTCGTGTTAACTCAAACTGAGAACTAGTGAAAAGAATTTTCAATTCGTCAAGTTCAAATATTTTTTTTAATCCGTTTGTAGAATAAAAATCTCGGATTAATTCAAAATTTTTGAAAAATGGTGGACAACGTTTCTCTGAAGCGTCTTTCAACATTTTCCAGAAAGCACTATCGTTTGTTTGGTAGATTTTTTCTGTTCTTTCAAAATTCCCGATTGATTTCTCTTCAACAACATTTAGTTTCTTCCCGCTAACCAGCTTTTCAATTACATTGGCTTTTTCGTAAAGGTAATTGCTTTCATATCCCAAAATTTTGGAAATTTGTTTCAAATTTTTTGGAGTTCGACACGCAATGAAAACCAAAAATTCTAGTTCTTCTTCAATTCCGTTTTTTTCCACGTACCGACATTGGAAGTTAAAGGATATAAAATTGATAATCTCTCCGTGAGAAAAAATTTACAGAAAATTAAGCCGTATTTTCTGCGATTAACTGAAAATGATTACGAAAAACTTAATCGAATTATGCAGAGCGGTAGATACCGTACTCGCATAGATTTTTTCCAACAAAAAATTCGAGATGAAAAATTATGAATAAGCGAGGTTTTTCTCTATTGCTTGAAGAAATGCAGAAACTCGAAGCGGAAGAAAAGAGCGAATCATATCTCGCTAATCAAAAGGAAGTGAAAGAATAATGGTTTTTAAAATATTTGTATGCGATTCTAACGTCCTCGTCAAAAATGCTATGACTATCGAGTGTCCGCGTTGCAATTCCAAATTCAAGTATGCAATCGGTTCTTATTGTCCGAAATGTCTCCACGACGGAGTAGAATCTGAGCTTGTTATTGTTTTACCTGAGGAGAAGAGGCAAAATGTCTAGCAAACAGACGGCTTCCCGCAATAAAAAAATTTCTCTGACTCGAGAATTAATTGCAATCGCTACAGATTCTCTGTTTCAAGAAAAAAACTGTTGGGACAGAATACACGCGAAGAAGTACGCTAAAAGTGTGCTATCGCTTGAAGCTCTTCTGAGAATCGTAAACCCGAATTTCACAGTAAGGATAGAACGGGGAGTAATTCCCAAACAATCAAACCCACACGACATAGACTTTTCGAAGGACGCAAACTACACGCGAAAGTGAGAATATGGACGAAAATGAATCTAATGCAAAAATAAATTTTGATGGAAGTTCTTTTATTAAAATTAATCCGGCGATAGATTTTGTAAATGGTGTCGCGTATTTCGGATTAGTGCTTCCGGCTTATGTCTTGAAAGAGATTGAGAGTTCTATCGAGACAGTAGAAGAAAATTATCCTTTTCTTATTACCAGCAAACTTGAAAATTTTCCAGCTGACGCAAATTCCTTAGCAAAAAGAAAAATTATATTAATCGGAGATGTTTCAAACTTAGAAACACGCTGGAGTCTGAAATCAATAAAAGATTTTTTAAATAGTTGGAGTGAAATTTTAGATTTCGACGATGTTCTTACTGAAATTAAAGAAACTTTAGAAACTTTCATAGAGTTTCCTGAACCAGAGTGGGCAACAGTTGTCGCTCTGTACATAATCGCAACTTATTTTCACCAAATATTCGAAGCGTTTGGAATTTTGTATATCAGCGGGACGAAACGCTCTGGAAAATCGAAATTGGGAAACATAATTTCGAATCTAGGCTTTAACGGAATAAAATCCGGCTCGATTACTCCGTCAGCAATGTATAGAACTGTACAAAACCTAAGAGCTACGTTTGTAATTGACGAAGCCGAAAAGTTTGGGGAAGACACTGAGAAAGCTCAGCTTTTGAAAACAATTTTGCTTAACGGATACAAAAAAGGCTCGAGAGTACTTCGCTCAGCCGACAGCAAAAAGAATTTTGAATTGGAATTCTTTGAAACTTATTCACCAAAAGTAATTTGCAACATATCCGGTATTTCACTCGAACCGCTCGAAGATAGAACGATTACTTTAACAATGCTGACGGGAACGAATCGCGAAATAATCAATCGAGAATTACCAGGAGAGAGCGAAAATGTTTGGGGAGATGTGAGAGACAAACTGTATACCTTGACTATGCAAAAGTTCGAAGATGTAAAGGAATTATCCGGTATGATTGCCGTACCGGAATTTTTATCTGCGAGAGAATGGGAAAATTGGAAGCCGATATTCGTCGTTGCAAGTTTATGTAAGAAAATAGATTTTGATAAATTCCAAGAATTTGTTAAACAGATTGTTGGTGTCAAAGCTACAGAACAGGAAAGCGAAAGTCTTGATGTTTCCGTACTGAAAGCCGTCGAAACATTTCTAATTGCCGGAGAGAAGGAATGGGTTTCGATAAAAGAGTTGACGGACACCACGAATGCGATTGAAGGACGAGCCGAAAAGGAAAGTTATGGTACAAAAACGGTTGGAAGAGTCTTGAAGCGACTAGGTTTTGAAGGCAAAGATTACAAACGTCGAGTTAGTACCGGACGGGAATACAGATTCCCGCTTAAAGATTTTCTCGATAGATGTCGCCGATTAAATGTGGAAGTAAGCTCGGAACTGACAGAAAAAATGAAGCAAGAACGTTTAGACGAGGTGAAAAAATAATGTTTGGACACGGGAATAAAGAAACAAAGGAATATGAATTCAGATTGACACGGGAACAACTTGATAAAGTAAAAGACGACTTGAAGAGATTCAATGATGAAACTCTTGCGAAAATGTTTGTAGATTATCAAACACAAACAAATACGAAAATCGAATCAAAACTGAAAGAAACTCAAACTCTTGTTGAGAATCAGAACAAAGCTTTGAAAAACGCTTGTTTCAAATCTGATTTGAATAAAGTCGAAGCTAGAGCTGAGCAAACCATAACTGAGGGGTTGAAGGAGATTGATGACGCTCAGAAAAAGCTAGTTTCAGAATTGAACAAAGGAGAATGGACTTATCGCGAAGTCAACAGAGAGGCGATAACTCAAGAAGTGAGAACTCAGCTTTGGGAAGTTCAAAACGCTTTAAGCACTTCGATAAACGAAAAGGCAAAAGAAATTCAGAACGCTATCCTACAACACCTACCTTCGACAGAAAAGCTATCGTTAGAAGTTTTGAACAAAGTTTTTCAGAAAATTAAAGAAATCTATCTCGAAGAGTATACTCGGCTTGAACAGAAAGCTTACCTTGAAATCAAAGAATTGATAGGAAAGAAAGTTGTCGAAATGATAGCCGAAGAGGAAAAGAAGATTGGAGAGATAAAGTTCGCTTTGTCCTCTGGACTAAAGGGAGAGCAATACAAACAAAAGCGTTATGAGTTGGACGTTGAGAAACAGAACCTTAACAAGATGAAACAAGTACAAGATAAAATCTAATTAATGATAGGTATAATGAGAGTCTCCCGCGAAAATAAATAATATAATTATTTATTGAGTGGACAGGGGGAGGGGGGTACTGAAATTTTTTGATGTGTCAAAAACAAACGACATTACGACACTAACGACACAAACGACACCTAAGAAGTGTCGTTCAAGTGTCGTTTTAGTGTCGTTTAATATAATTTATTCCGTTTTTAGTGTCGTTTCTTCTTAGTAAGTGTCGTTAGTGTCGTTTTTTCATTGTTAAAAAAATAGGATATATAAATCAAATTTTTACCCTAACTCACTTATCACTCCGTGGGCAAACTCTTTTAATGTTCGAATTACAATTGTAGATTAATGGCTACTCGTTTAATTTGTGTTACTAGTGGCAAGGGGGGAGTCGGAAAGACTACAGTCGTTTCAAATCTTGCTTCAGCTTTGACAGAACTTGGACAAAACGTTATTGCTGTTGACGCAAACTTAACAA
Organism: bacterium; assembly: GCA_027310405.1. Taxonomy (GTDB): domain Archaea; phylum Aenigmatarchaeota; class Aenigmatarchaeia; order CG10238-14; family SCSR01; genus DAIDAX01. Next base: position 32,957 of record DAIDAX010000003.1, read on the forward strand.
CTCCAAATCTTGGTCTGCATCTTGGATATCATCTAGCTGGAAAAACTTTGCACGATGTTCTAAGAGGGAGAGCGAAACTAAATCAGGCAATCTATTCTCATCCGTATGGTTTCAAAATTTTACCAGCAAGCATGTCAGTAAATGATTTGCAAAATGTTGATGTCGGACGTTTGCCATCTGCAGTTTTGGGTTTGATGGGTAAAGCCGATTATGTGTTGATGGACTCCGCAGCCGGACTCGGTAGAGAAGCTCTCTATGCTATGCAAGCATCGAATGAAATTTTAGTTGTGACAAATCCTGATTTACCGTCTGTTGCAGACGCTTTGAAAGTTGTGAAAATCGCTGAGAGAACCGACAAAAAAGTTTTGGGAGTTGTTGTCAATCGAGTGCAAAGAAAATGGCATGAACTTTCTGATTACGAAATTGAAAAAACTCTAGGACACAAAGTTCTTGTGACGATTCCAGAAGACAAAAACGTTGCAAAGGCAATAACTTTGAAAATGCCAGTTACGGAATTTGCTCCGACCACAGAATCTTCTCTTGCCATAAAACAACTTGCACACAATTTAGTTGGGAGAGAATTTCATTATCCGAAAATTACGACTGCAAAAAATTTGATCGAAAGATTAGCTTCGTGGATGACAGGTTAGATATCCTCAACAAAAAGTTCAAAACTTGCAACTGGAACTTCTATTTCCCAATTTTCTAAAACTTGTGGATGAACTTCACCAAAGCTTCCAATAATTTTTTTATTTGAAATTATACGAGCTGCTCTTCCATTTATGTAACAATTTTCCTGATAAGGTTGGAGTGAATAGTTGATTCCAAAATTCTTCAGAAATGTATCAACAACTCCTTTTGCTTCTGCAAAGTTTGATTTGCTATGTGCAATCACTCCACAAACTTTTCTTAAACTTTTCGTTCTAGTTTCTTCTTCAGGAGAAATCAAAACAACATCTCCAACCTCGAAAATATTTTGTGGATATGCAACATGTTTGTTCACCGAAAGTATTTTCATCAAACTCGGCAACATCCAAGATCGTAGACATGTGTAATTTTCAGAAACCGGATTTTGTATTTCTACAACTTTCTCTCTTGAAACATTCATTTTGTCAAACTGTTCAAGAGGATTACTCATAACAAAGTTGATTGTTTCTTGAAATCCCATTCCAATTAACAAGTGTCGAATTTTTTCGCAAGTTCTTTCAAGTTCCAAAGCCTTTCCGTAAGTTGCAACATTTGGTAACTGCGGTGTTAAGTTATTTAGTCCATAAGCATATGCAACATCTTCGATAACATCTACTTGATGAAGAATATCAGCACGATATGGTGGAATGACAACTTCTATTTTTTCACCGTTTATCACAGAACTGTAGCCCATTCTTTGCAACAACTGTATAATGTCTTTTTTTGAAAGTGATACACCAATCATTTTCTCGAGATATGGATAATCAACTTCGATAACAGTTTCCTGTAGGTTTGGTGTAATCTCAGATTTTTTTCCGAGTTTCAATTTCAGATACTCGATTTTGCATCCACGTTCTGCTAGATTTGTAACTAAGATATTCAATGCTTGATTTATCGCAGCTTTATCTAAGCCAGTTACATCAATGAAAAGATTTTTCGTTTTTTCTGTAACTCTTGTTCTTTCTGAATTTATCACAGGTGGAAAACTGAAAATTCCTTGAGCGTCTTCAAAGACTGGCCAAAGTTTTGCAGAAGAAATTAAATTTCCATACATTTTTCCTTTTGGTGAATTTTCTAAAACTTCTCGCAGGGTCATCACGTTTTCAAAATCAAGCGGAATCATTTTAGAATCTCGTGAAACTCCAGAATATGAAATTGGCGGAATAATTTTATCAAAGTCATGAACTCCTATAGCAACCTTTCTTCTATTCCTACCAATCGTTGCGTGCAGAACTTCTTGTATATTCATCAAACTTTTTATTACATCATCAGTCAACGAAACATTTCTCACAATAGCCGCTGCTATGAATGGTCTTATTGGTACACTATCAACTTTTATTTCAAGAGTTGAATTCGTTGACAAGAATTTTTGCAAATTATTTTTAATCTCAAGATAATTACGAATCGCACGTGCGAGTCCTTCTACTCCAAATAAGTCGGGTCGGTCTGGAGTAACTTCCAATTTTATTTCGGAATCCGTCTGCTCTTCAACTCCAGGCTTTATCAAGGAGACAACTTCTTCCAGCTGCTCATTGCCAAGTTTCTTCCCGACAAGTTTTTGCAAATCTTTTTTGTTGTAAGTTATTAACGGCATTATTTCACCAAAGATTTTTCTCGAAGCCACTTCAAATTATCGGAATATAAATATCGGATGTCATTTACTCCAAGTTTGATCATCGCAAGCCTTCCAATACCGAGTCCCCACGCTAAAACTGGAACTTCTATTCCAAGTGGTAGAGTGACTTCAGGTCTGAAAATTCCAGAGCCACCAATCTCAACCCAACCAAGTTCAGGATGATATGCAAGTCCTTCCACAGAAGGTTCTGTGAATGGGAAATACGAAGGCTTGAATCTAACTTTTTCCGCACCAGTAACAGCTATTACAATTTCTTTCAAGTAGCCGAGTAAATTTTTCAAATTCAACCCTTCACCAACAACAATTCCTTCGCACTGATCAAATTCTGCAAGATGTTTAGCATCAATAACATCGGAACGAAAAACTCTATCGATCATAAACATTTTGTGCGGAATATCTTCTTTCTTTAATTTACTCAATGTTCTTGCTGATAATGCAGTTCCCTGACTCCTCAAGAGTAATTTCTTTGCAAATGAAAAATCCCAACTCCCCCATCCTCTACTCCCAGTTATCCAACCATTTTCATGCGTGGCTTCGACTCGTCCCCACAACTGTTTGTCTAAAACTTTTCCATCTTGGGAATTTTTCACATTAAGCACATCATGTATTCCTCTGGCTGGATGATCTGATGGCATGAATAGAGCATCGAAATTCCAAAAGTTCATTTCAACAAGTGGCCCACGTGCTTCAACAAAACCAAGTCCAATTAGTTTTTTACGAATATCGTCAATAACTTGCCTGTAAGGATGTGATTTTCCTACAGAAACAATTTTTTGCGGTGCAACATTTATGTTAATTGGTGCAAGTTTTGCTTTTTTCCACAAACCAGTTTTTAACATTATTGGTGTGAGTTCACTTACTTTCTTTTTCTCCAATTGTTTCGAAAGTTTTTCAACTTCCTCGTAAATTCTTTGTACAAGTTTTCGTTGAAACAAAACTTCCAAAATATCGGGGTTTACAGTTTCTCCTTTTGAAATTTTTTCAAGTGCATCTTGTTCTGGAAATTCCATTTTTTTGGATACGAGAAAAATTTCTCCATTCTTTTCTTGAATAATCTTCTTTTTTTTCAGCCAGAGAAGTGCAATGTCAGCGTGCTTCATTTTTTTCTGGATGTTGTTTACAGACAATTGATCTTTTTGTAAAAGCTCGAAAAGATTTTTTTCCGGTAAACCATTTTTTCGATATTCTTCTCCTTCTTTAGTTAGTCTGTAATTTGTCATTGTTCTCTTCTTTAAGATTAATTTTTAATAAACTTACCTTATTACTTCGTAGTCCGAACGTCTAAATTTCTTGCCATTAATCAGATGTTGTAAGTAAAATTTGAGATAATTTTTCATAGATTTTACGATTCCCCATTTCTGAAAACGGCGCGTGGAAGTGAACACAGCTGTATTCTCGTCAAAAACAACCTTTCCAAACTTCGATATTTTTTCAGAAAGGATAAAATCTTCAAGTGCATGTGTTGTTTCATCAAATCCACCAGCTTTTAAAAAAGCACCACGTCGATAACCAACACAAATACCAGCAATTTGTGGCTTTTTTGTTTTTAGGCTCAAAACAGTATTCAAATTATACACAGCATACAATAAGGAATTTTTTGAATTATATTCAAGAGGAAGAATTGGGCAAGTAGCACAAACAACGTTCTTTGTTTTAAACGAATTTCCAAATTTGGAAATTAAATTTGGCATGGGTATTGTATCACCGTCTATGAAAATCAAAATATTCCCCTTAGCAACATTTGCACCAACATTTCTTGCTCTACCCACACCTCTTTTTTTCATGCGTACAACTTTATCTGCAAAATTTCTTGCGATTGAGACTGTTTTGTCTTTGCTTTCACTATCGACAACAATTATTTCAAATTTTTTTTCATAATCCTGATGTTTTAAAGCAAGCAATGTTCGTTTAATATATTTCTCTTCATTGAGTGTTGGAACAATTACAGAAATGAAATCCTTCATTTCATTTACCCAGAACTATTTTTTCTGCTTTAGATAAAAGTTTTTTCTTTTTCTTTTGATGTTTTTCCAAGAATTTGATAATTATTTCAGTTATTTCATTTTTCATTTCTCCATCAAGCAATTTTCCGGATTTATACAGATTGTAAACTTTCTCAACTTTTTTATCGTCTTCTACAAAATGATATTTGTAAAGTTCAAAAACTACACTTTGTTCAGGATTCGCACCAAATTTTCTTTGTTCTTCAACAGTTTTCTGACCGCCGGTAAGAGCCTTCGAAACTTTTCTCTTTACATCCTCTGGCTTGTCGTTCAAAGTTATCATCGAATCTGGATTACGTTTACTCATCTTAGTCTCACCATTAAGTGCTCTGAAAAACTTGTGGAATATACTGGCTGGTCTTGTAAAATTAAATTCCGGAAATCTGTCAACAATATCTCGCGACAAGAAAATATGTGGGGCCTGATCTAAACCCACAGGAACTAAAACTGTTTTATGCGAGCCACCTTCTTTTGTTTCTGGAAACAGAATATCTCCAGATTGCGTGAAGGCTGCAAAGTACAAACCAAATGGGCGTTTGCCATACAAATTCTCCATGTGATTATTCGTAATTTTTCTGCTGAACAAATAACCAAGATTCATTACATGTTTTTCTTGCGACTGTCTGTAGATGTAAGCATTTTTTGGATTCAGTCCTAAAGCAAGCAGGTCTGCAACATTATCTACAGCGATTTCGGCTTGTTTGTCGAGTGGTAGTCCGTTGTCCACCATTCCTTCCAAATCTGCAATTGCGTAGAAAACTTTCGTGCCAAATTCTTTCTGGAAATAAATTATTTCTTCTGCAGTTATTTTGCTGCCGAGATGAAATTCATTCGTAGGTTTTATTCCTGTCATTATTGCAACTTTTTCTTTGCGTTTGACAGCATCCAAAAATTTATCAAAATCGATGTGTGCAAAATCTATTCCACGACGTAAAAATATGTTCGGATTTTTTATTCTTCGCAGAATTGATTCGTCTATTTTTTTCAAATGCATGTCCTGAATGATTTTTTCATAATCGGTTATTACAGAATTTCCAAACGGATCCAATGTGTTGTCAACCATAATCATCACTTTGTTTTTGTTTTAAAAGAAGTTTAGAATAATCGCTAAGCAAAGAATTCAAATTCAGAGTGTAATCCATTGGAACATACCACTCAAAGAAAAGTTTGCAGAGAATCTATTTAAACATTAAACAGACAAAATTGTGTCATGGTAAATTTCAAATTTGTAATTAACGAACCAGAGACAAAAAAATCTTTCAATGCAGAATTTGATCAATCGAAAGCCGCAACATTCTTGGGAAAGAAGATTGGTGACGAAGTTGATGCAAGTTCTCTGGGTTTGAACGGTTATACGCTGAAAATAACTGGTGGAACAGATAAAGATGGATTTCCTATGCACTCTTCTTTGCATGGTTCTGTAAAAAAGAAAGTACTTTTGAGCGGACCTCCTGGATTTCATCCAAAATTAAAGGGACAAAGGAAAAGAAAAACTGTACGTGGAGACACAATTTCACAAGACACGATTCAGATTAACGCAAAAGTTGTGAAGAAAGGAGAAAAATCATTGCAAGAAATTTCCCAGCTAAAGAAAAGTCTGTAGAAAAACCGGCAGAACACATTGAAAAGAAAGAAGAGAAGAAAGAACAGCCGAAGGCAGAAGCTCCGAAAGAAGTGAAGAAGGAAGGTGGAGAAGTTCCAGAAGCAAAAGGCTGAATTGAATGAGAAACTCATACCAGAAGCAAACATCGGAATGGTCGGACACGTTGCACACGGAAAGACAACACTTACTGAAGCACTTACGGGAAAACTGACGCTAACTCATTCTGAGGAACTCAAGCGCGGAATAACGATTCGTCTGGGTTATGCTGACGTTTCAATTTACAAAGACATGAACGGACACTACTTCAGTTCTGAAAAATGCCCAATCTGTTTTTCTGATGGAGAAATTTTGCGCACTGTTAGTTTTATCGATGTTCCCGGACACGAAACTCTGATGGCAACTGTTTTGACTGGAGCTAGTTTGATGGACGGCGCGATTCTTGTTATATCTGCAACAGAAAAATGTCCGCAACCTCAAACCCGCGAGCATTTGACTGCATTGGAAGTTGTCGGAATAAAAAATGTTGTCATTGTTCAAAACAAAATTGATCTTGTCACTCCAGAACGAGCGCGAGAAAGCTACAGGGAAATAAAAAATTTCATCAAAGACAGCGTAATAGAAAATGCTCCAATAATTCCTGTCTCCGCACAAAAAAGAATAAACATCGATGCAGTTTTCTCAGCGATTGAAGAAAAAATTCCAACTCCGAAAAGAGACGAAACTAAAAATGCGAAGATGTTGATCGCGAGAAGTTTTGACATAAATCGTCCAGGCACAGAAGTTAGTAAACTTTCTGGCGGAATTGTTGGAGGATCTGTTATCCAAGGAAAAATTAGAATCGGCGATGAAATAGAAATTCAACCTGGAACAAGAATTGGAGAAAAATACACTCCACTTACTTCGAAAATTATCGGACTGAAGAAAGGACATCTAGAACTTCAAGAAGCTGGAGCAGGAGGTTTGGTAGGATTGATGACTGAGTTAGATCCGTTCTTGACGAAATCGGACTCTCTTGTCGGAAATGTTGTCGGTCTGAGAGGACAGTTACCTCCCCTATATAATAAACTCAATCTGCAGTTGCATCTTTTACAACGTGCAGTTGGCACCGAAGATTTTTCAGACGTTAAACCGATAAAAACCGGGGAGAGTCTTTTGATAAACATTGGCACTGCTCGTTCTCTTGGTAACGTTACAGCCGTGAAGAAAGATTTTGTCGAAATTGAACTCAAAATTCCAATTATTGCAGATTCGGACGAACGCGTTGTTATCTCAAGACAAATTTCAGGACGCTGGAGACTAATTGGATACGGGACGCTAAGTTAAGTGAAGAATTAGAAAAAAATCAAGTTTAGCTGGAGCAGTAAATTGTTCC
>DAIDAX010000040.1 GCA_027310405.1 bacterium
TAATTATAGTATTAGAACTAATGTGATTTTTTAAAATTTTCTGCTCCAAGTACTTAAATTATTTCCGTTACGGTTTTAATTTTAAGACTTTGTGTTGGAGAGATTAGACAGGAAGGAATTCAATGAAGTTGAGATGTAAATAGACATGACGGAATAAATTAAATTCCCCACAATTTCCTATCTAATCTTGTATTCTTCATTTTGGCACCATGTTCCAGAGTTGTTATCTTTTTATTATATGCTTATTTAATATCTTTTGTCAATAGAAATTTGAAAAATAAAAAAAGAGGTAAAAATCCCTCTTTTTTATTCTGCAATAATTCCTTGCAATGTACTCCCCATAGGAATTTTATCTGTTTCATTTTCATCACGAAAATCTGTGTGAGAATTTCCACATCTAAAACATTGCTCTGACTGTTTTACTTGTTCTTCAAAATTCCATTCCTTTTTACTTCTAGAAAGAGGACCAATTCCAAAATGAGATTGTGTTTCCTCTGTCTGCTGTACAATATATTCACCAAAACTTTTTGCTTCAGCTTCAACTGCTGCACGAG
>DAIDAX010000041.1 GCA_027310405.1 bacterium
GAACAACTGGCTGACCAAGTCCGCGCGGGACAAGGCAGATAGATTCATGGCGTTCTCCTCAGAAAACAAGAACAGCGGGAACGCCGGTCCCCGGGGGGACGTAGTCCCCGCTCGGGATGAAGGTGCGGACAAATGTGCGACATTGGTCGGCACGGTGAATGAGGCAGGTATCGACTGCGACGCCGGTCAGCGGCCGGGGTGCATCCCACCATCGTATATGTGTGAGCTTTGGGCAGTTTCCTGTATTGGGCGGATGGATTCAAGGGGGCGTTGGGGACGCCATATTCAAGCAGCCGGAATCCGACCGGTTTGCGAATGGCGTTGGCGATGAGGACGCGGCAACCATTCCAAGTCGCTCTGCAGTGTGATTCCAGTGCCAGCCCCTTTGCGCGCCCGAGGAAACCTGGTTCCTGCACTGGCTCATCGACCGCAAAAACGCCCAGTGTCGCGAGGCGCCGTAGGGAACGCTCCCCGGCGGGATTGCCCGGGGAGAAACTGTCCCTGAATCGGCGGCGCGAAGTTATTGAAAGACGCGGGGCTCGATGGTGGCGCCC
>DAIDAX010000042.1 GCA_027310405.1 bacterium
TTCATACAATTTGCTGCAAATTTACAATCTTTAATTTTCTCGGGGTTCTTTTCCTCTGTATAAATTACTCCAATATTTCCGTGCATTAATTGACCAGCCAATTTAAATGCAAAGTGGTCTGCGCATTCAACATAATACAATTCCCCGTCGCTTTTTACATAATCAAAAGTAGGTACTTTAATAGCGGGTAATGATAATGCCTCCGTGAATTTAATTCTGCTTTTGGTTACTTGTGTTACATTTTCAGGTTGATCTTTCATTTCATTTTCATTTACGTTTGGTATCAATTGTGCTTTTTGTGTACTGGATATGTTATGTAAAGGTTGTAAAGTCGACACTGATTGTGTTTTCTGTGATCTGTCGTTGTCAAACTTATTCCTTTTACGAACCACTGTTCGCCAACTTGATTCTTCAGGATCTTTCTTTTTTACTTTATTAAGCAGTGAATCCATTGCGCTTAGTTCTCGACCATGAATATCTTTAGTTTTTGTCAATACCGCATCCACTTTTTTACATAGTTCTGGCAGTACTGACGATAGTTTAGAT
>DAIDAX010000043.1 GCA_027310405.1 bacterium
TTGTACCACAGTTAGTTCAAAGCGGAGTGATTGACATGAACAAGATGCAGCAGCTCTACGTTTACAATTTATCTCAGGAACAATTACAAATTTTGACTGAGCCAAGCAATGAATCTTTGGTATTGACTCCATCAAATGCAAACTTCATGCTCAACATCTTGTGGGCTATTGGAATCTCAAATGAAAACCAGATTTTGAACACAGCTGCAAATTACAGCGGAGTGGCAAATTTAGCTTCAACTGGAGGTTGGACGCTTGCAAATGGATCCGCGATGCTTTACTTTGACAAATTAAAACTAGTAAATCTCACAGTTCAACAACAAGCAATTTTAGAAGAAGTTGCACAAAATACATACAGACCTTGTTGTAATAACCCAACTGCGTTTCCAGATTGCAATCATGGCGCCGCTCTACTTGCTTTGTTAGAATTAGGTGCATCACAAGGCATGAATGCAAATCAATTGTATTCATTGGCACTTCATGCAAACACACTTTGGTTTCCACAACAATATCTGATGACCGCGATGTTATACAATATACAAGGC
>DAIDAX010000044.1 GCA_027310405.1 bacterium
TTCATTATCCACCACTTTTCAATTTTTACTCTTAATGCAATCAGTTGGGCAAACTTTTCAGGAAGTTCTTTCGGAAGCCCCTCAAATAGCAAGGTCATCAATTCATGGGATAATTTATTTCTGTATTGTCGAAGTTCGTCATAGGTCTCAATATCATTTTCGGCAATCGCATCTAAATCTTTTAGCCACAGTAGGGTTGCTTTTAGTATGCTTTTGTCAAGTGCTTTTACTTTTGTGTTGTAATCCTCAGAAAAAGTAAATTCTCCATCTGAAAAACCATTATTGAAGAAAAACTTTACTTCATCAACAACGTAGTCCTTGAAAGCTTCAAATGAAGCAATGAAAAGAGAAGAAAACATCAAGTTCCCTTTTAGGTTTTCAGGGTCAAGGAATTTTAACCACTTATCTATGTTTTCTGGATTATCCTTCATTTAACAATTCATATTTTGAAGCAAACCCTTTTTCCATTCCTGGGTTTGCTGTAATTGATTTTTGGTTCGGTTTATTTTATCGTCTATTGAAATCAGAAAGCTCACAATTTTAG
>DAIDAX010000045.1 GCA_027310405.1 bacterium
TGCTGCCTACATGCGGAATACCACTCGCCCCGATTCCACTTTCTGTTCTAAAAACTTTCACTCCTCGTTTTAGTTTTTTCTCTCGTTCGATTACTTCTCTCGCAGCTCTGTCTATCCAAAATTCATATTTTGTTTTTTCTTTTTGCGGCATTCTCTTCACTTCAGTTTGTGGGCCAGGGCGGATTTGAACCGCCGACCGATCGCTTTCTCAAGCGAAAGCGAGCCATATAAGGCGATTTTTGGAACATTGTAAATATTGCTCCAACCAGGCTAAGCTACTGGCCCGTTTTGCGTATACTCACAAGCACATTTATAAGCTTGTCAAGTATTCTAATCATTAGATTGTAATGTTCGATAAAAACTTTTTAGTAAACAAAGTAGTTAATGCTTTGCTGAAAAGAAATTTCGAAGTTCTTGTTACAGAAGGTGCTTTTGACATAGCTGCAAAAAAAGAAAAACTAGTTTTGATAAAAGTTTTGTTGAACGTGGATGGGTTGAACGAAGATCAAGCTCTCAGCCTGCGAGCAGTTGCACATTTCATGTC
>DAIDAX010000046.1 GCA_027310405.1 bacterium
ATGAAAATCTGGGGATAATCTTTCAATTTTAGTTAAGTTTTCAAAAGTAATAGGTTCAACAAAAGCAAGTTTAAGAGTAGATTGAATATGTTTCATGATTTTTAAATTTACTTCATTTAGAAATGGATGAATAGTATCTGCAAGAATATCAAATTCTTTTGATGCATTTTGTAAATTTTTAAGATTTTTTTTAGTAATTGAAATTTGAGACATTTTTAACTCCAAAAAATTAAGTCATACCAATATTATATCACTTGGTATGACTTAATCAATAAATTAAAAATTAATTAATTTGCTTCAATGTTTAATGTAATTTTAACTTCATCTGAAAGACCTGGAAGAGCAAAGTTAATTCCAAAATCAGAGCGTTTAATTATTGTGTTAGCTTCGGCACCATAAACAGTTTTACCTGTAAATGGATGTTTTTTGATATTAAATTCAGTAACATTTAAAGATACTGGTTTAGAGACACCTTTAATGGTTAAAACACCATCAACTTGAACTAACTTATCATTTTTAAATAATAATTTATCAGATTTAAAT
>DAIDAX010000047.1 GCA_027310405.1 bacterium
GTTTTGATGTTTATGGGTCTCGAACCACCGGTTCCAAGCAAAGCTTACGACGAGGTTATGAAATATCTCGTCGAACCAAAAATTCTTGATCAACAATATGCAGATTGGTTGAAAGAAATTATTGAAATTAGAAAAAAAATTGAACACAAAGAAATCATGGATGTCAGCGGAACAGTTGTTGATGAATGGTTGGATAAAGCAGAAAAATTTGTTGACAAAATGTTTTCACTTCTGTCTGCACTCGAAATTAGAAAGAAAGAAAAAATTTTAGAACGAACACAAGATGTGATGCACAAAGCTGCGTTGACTGCACTGAAAACTTTACACAAATTACCAGAAAATACAAGTCAACAAGACGTAGAAAAAAAAATTGGCTTACCATTGAACGAAGCATTCAGAAAAGATTTCATTGATTCCCATAGAATAGAAGGCTACTACTGGGATGTTTGGAATAAAATTGAAAACTTAGACAAAAATTCTAAGGAAGGTAAGTTGGAAAAAATTCCAGAAAAAGAAATTAATGACATGCGCGAATATGTAAG
>DAIDAX010000048.1 GCA_027310405.1 bacterium
ATATGACTCGTTGTTAAATTTAACAGGTAACATTGCTCTTATAACGGGCGATATAGAAAAAGCAAAGACATATTTTGAAAAGGAATTAAGCATAGTGCCCAACTCTTCAACTGCATGTGCAGGTCTTGGCGAAGTTTTCTTTGCACAAGAAATGTATGATAATGCAAAAATTATGTTTGAGTGGGCAGTGAAAATTGATCCTAAAAATTTAACTGCAATTTCTTCTCTTGCAAAAGTAAATGAACGGCTCGGTTTAAAAGTAGACCATCTTTCTGTAAACTAAAAAACATTTCTATATACTCATAAGTTCAGCACAAATAACCTTTCTAACCTATGGATGGGGGGTGTAATCAATTCTTACTGTAAGACTGCGGATGAACAGCTTGAATAACAAATTATGCATTGTTCTTAACGCAAAAAGAAATATAAAGTGTTAATTTTGTAAAGCTAAATCCGGCAAAGAGATTGATTAAAAAAAATTTGCAATTGAATGAGGAAAAATAAATGAGTTATAGCGGCACGTCTCTCAAAGCAGATAT
>DAIDAX010000049.1 GCA_027310405.1 bacterium
GTATCTAACATCTGTTGATAATTAAAAGGAGATAATCCTAAAACATTAAGTACAAAATCACGATGTTCTACAGAGTTTATAGGTTTAATAAACACTTGAATGGTTTGTCCATTAGGCCAACGAACAACACGCTTGGTAAATATTTTTTGTAAAGAATATCGATCGATTGAGATTGACTCACAATCTTCTTTCCAAGCTACTATGTCTGCTGCATGTGGTTTAGTAACATACAGCATTAATATAATATACAATATCTTTTTCATTATTTTGAACTTACTTTCTGATATATTTGAGCCAATGATGTATCCAAATCTTGTATTCGTTGTGCTAATGCATCAAATGTTTTTTGATTCTGAGCTCTCATATCCTCAGTAATCCTTTTTAATTCCTTCATATTATCTTGAACATCATTAACATCTCGACTAATCTGCACCTTAAATTGATCAAAATTGTTTTTCTGAATATCTAATTCTTTATTTATATTACTCCAAGCACTGAATCCACTAAGAATAACACTACCCACGACAACTAATAT
>DAIDAX010000004.1 GCA_027310405.1 bacterium
GCGTTCGGAACTGCTATAGCATTGGCAACTGGAGGAATTGCTGTTTCACTTTTCGCGGGACTTCTGGTGCAGATAGTCTTCACAATTCTTGGAGGAAAGGGAAACTATTGGACTGGTTTAACTTCAATCGTCTATCCTAAATTTCCACTTGCTGTCGGAATTCTAATAAGCTCTTTGCTTTTCAGAGTTCCTTTCTTTGGAGTTGTTGTTGGTGCATTCTTTTTCATAATCATGGCAGCAATGTCGCTTTCGATTTTGTATCGTGGTATGAAAGAACTTTTCAAAGTTGAGATGATAACAACTTGGATTGGAATAGGTGTTGTTATTCTGTCTCTCGTCGTGGCGTTGTATCTTTCTATAATTTTGCTTTCTGCAAGTTCTCCGACATTCCTTAATTACTTCCACACGGGTACATTTGGTTCGATGATGTGGAGATAAACTGATTTAAGTTTCTTGCACGAACTAATGCTTGATTAGAAATGATACTCGGCGTTGTCGGTAAACCTTCATCTGGAAAATCTAGTTTTTTCAAAGCCGCAACAATGATTGACGTCAAGATTTCTCCAGTTCCTTTTACAACAATCAAACCGAACATCGGTTTCGGTCATGTTATAATTGATTGCGTCGAAAAAGATTTTGGAAAAAAATGTAATCCGAAACACGGACACTGCAAGAATGGAAAAAGATTTGTACCGATAAAACTTGTCGATGTTGCAGGACTTGTTCCGGGTGCGCATGAGGGTAGAGGAATGGGAAATCAATTTCTCGATGACTTGAGACAAGCATCTGCATTAATTCATGTAGTTGATGCTTCAGGAATGACAGATTGGGAAGGAAATCCAACGACTGGTCACGATCCAGCAAAAGATGTTGAGTTTCTTGAGAACGAACTTGATTATTGGTTTGCTTCAATCGTGGAAAAAATTTTGCAAAAAATTCCAAAGATAAAATCGAAATACGAACTTTTGGAAATTTTGAAAGATCAACTGAGTGGGTTGGAAATTTCTGAAAGCCAAATAGAAAATGTATTAGAAAAATTTTCTCCACAAAAAATTTTGGAGTTTGCTAGTGAACTCAGGAAAGTTTCTAAGCCGATAATGATTGCTGCAAATAAAATTGATCTTACAGAAGCACAGAAAAATTTTCCAGCACTGAAAGAAAAGTTTTCAAACATCATACCAACTTCCGCCGAAGCTGAAATAACTCTGAAGAAAGCCGCTGAGAAAAATTTGATTGATTATGTGCCAGGAAATAAGTTTACAATTAGTGGAAGCCTTGATGAGAAACAGAAACACGCATTGGAAATAATTAGAAACAAAGTCATCGATAAATTCGGATCGACTGGCGTGCAGGATTGTTTGAACAAAACTGTTTTTGATTTTCTAAATTATGTTGCAGTCTATCCAGTTGCTGACGCAAATAAGCTGACAGATAGCGAAGGAAATATTTTACCCGATGTCTTTCTTGTATCGAAAGGAACAACGTTGAAAGAATTTGCATTTAAAATTCACACTACGATGGGAGAAAAGTTCATAGCTGGAATTGATGCACGAACGAAAAAGAAATTGTCGGCTGATTACCAGTTGAAGAACAATGACGTTGTCGAGATTGCATTTGCAAAATAAGAATTAATAAAACGGTTTCCAATTATTCTTTGTATGTATTCTAAGGAAGTGGAAAAATTCCTTTCTTCAAAAAAGATTTCGCTTGGAGACAGAATTCGAATTGAAGATAGTAAAACTTCAACAGATGGAGTCTTAATGCCGCAGACCGAAGCTGGAGATCCAAATTCCATAGTAATCAAATTAGATAATGGTTACAATGTTGGTCTGAAATTTTCTCGCGGATTGAAAATTAAAAGAATGGAAGGTGGAAAAAAACTTGAAACTTTCCCTGTAAGAAAATTTGAACAGAAACCAAATCTTCCAAAAGTTTCGTTGCTTGCGACTGGCGGAACAATTGCGTCACGTATCGATTATAAAACAGGAGCTGTGCACATGGCGTTTAGTCCCGAAGAATTTTTCTTTGCTGTTCCACAGCTTGCGGACTTGATAAGTTTCAAAGAAGTGAAACAACTTTCGAATATAGCTTCAGAGGACATGACTTATGAAATTTGGCAAAAGATAGCGACTGAAACTGCAAAAGAATTGAATGCGGGAGCGCATGCAGTATTGATTACTCATGGCACCGATACAATGCATTTTTCTTCTGCTGCTTTGAGTTTTATGTTGCAAAATCTGAGTGGTCCAGTAATTCTGACTGGTGCACAGAGGTCTTCCGACAGAGGCAGTTCTGACACAGTAATTAATTTGATTTGTTCTGCAATCATTGGGGGTTATTCCGATATTGGGGAAGTTGGAGTTTGTATGCACGCAGAAAATGCCGATACATTTTGTAATTTTATTCGTGGAACAAAAGTTCGTAAGATGCACACAAGTAATCGCAATGCTTTTCAACCTGTAAACTATTCACCAATTGCAAAAGTTTGGCCTAATAAAAAAATAGAATACACAAACAATTACAGAAAAATTTTGAAAGGAAAAGTTATCGCCGATACAAAATTTGAACCAAGAATATCATTGTTGAAAGCTTATCCAAACTCTGATCCGTCAATAATTGATTATCAAATTAAGAAAGGCGTGAAAGGATTCGTGATCGAGGCTACCGGACTTGGACACGTTCCAACTTCCGAAAAAAAACTTTCATGGATTCCGCATATTAAAGATGCAGTCAGAAGCGGAGTGCCTGTCGTTGTTGCGCCTCAAACAATTTTTGGAAGGTTGAATCTAAATGTTTACAGAAATGGGAGAATGTTGTTAGATGTTGGAGCTATCGATGGACAAGATATGCTGCCAGAAACTGCTTACGTGAAATTGGGTTGGATTCTCGGTCACACAAAGAACATGGAAAAAATAAAAGAACTTATGATGAAGAACCTTGTCGGAGAAATTTCTGAAAGAACAGAATTAGAAACTTTTCCAGTGTGATTGGTGTGAACGAAATAATAAAGTTCGCCGAAGAATTAATGAAACTTAAAGACATCAAAAGAACTGGATGGATTTTAAAAAAAGTTTCGGATCCGGAAAGTGTTGCAGATCATACTTTTAGTCTGACATTTTTGTCGTATCTTTTTGCAAAAAAAATGGGACTGAACGAAAACAAAGCCATGAAGATGGCACTTGTTCACGACATAAATGAAATTCTTACAGGTGACATTGCGACTAGAGCAGACGAGAAAAATCAAACTATGGACAATGCAACAAAAGAAAGAATTGAAAATGAAAACACAAAAAAAATTTTAGAATTATTGCCGGTTGATTTGAAAGCTGAGTTAAATGAAATTTGGGATGAATACAACGGTCTGAAATCGGAAGAAGCCAAACTCGTTTACAATCTCGATAAACTTGACTACAGTATACAGGTTATGTTCTATAAAAAAAATAAAAGATCAACTTTAGGTGAAGATTTTGGGGAAGAACATTTGAAAACTGCAGATCAAAGAATTAACATGCCAGAGATAAGAAAAATTTTTGAACAGATAAAAAAAACAATGAGGGAAAAAAATTGACATTCAAAGCCGGTTTAGAAATTCACGTTCAGCTGAATACGCAACGTAAATTATTTTGCAACTGTTCGACCGCAATGAAAGAAAGAACTCCTATTGCAATTGTTACAAGAAAATTACATCCTGTCGCAAGCGAACTTGGAGAAGTCGATCGAGCTGCACAGTTTGAATTTTTGCGCGATAGAATTTTTCATTACCAGGTTTTTAAAAGTGAAACTTGTTTAGTCGAACTTGACGAAGAACCTCCACATCCAATCAATCAAGAAGCACTCAATGTTGCATTGCAAGTTGCTCTAATGTTTCACTGCAGGATTCCAAATGAAATACACGTGATGAGAAAAACAGTTATCGATGGAAGCAATACAACAAGTTTTCAAAGAACTATGGATGTCGGGATGGACGGTTATTTTGAATACAGAAATAAAAAAATTCCAATCACTTACATAACGTTAGAGGAAGATGCTGCGGCTTCTGTTGAAGAAAAAGATAAAGAGGTTACGTATCGTCTGAATCGACTCGGAATTCCGCTTGTTGAAATCGACACAGATATTCTCGAAGGATTCACACCAGAAGAAATTCAGGACATAGCTTACACAATCGGCATAATTGTAAAGTCTACACGAAAAGCGAAACATGGAATTGGAACGATAAGACAAGACGTAAACATCAGCACAGAAAAAGGTACAAGAGTTGAATTGAAAGGTGTGCAAGAACTCGATATGCTGGCGAAAGTTATCAAACTCGAAGTCGAGAGACAAAGTCTTGCAGAGAAAGTTGAAAAGGAAACTCGTTCTGTTCAGCCAGATGGAACTTCTGTTTACATGCGCCCTCTTCCTGGAGCTGCAAGAATGTATCCGGAAACAGATGTCCCTCCAGTTCAAATTACAAAAGAAGAATTATCTACATTGAAAAAAACTTTGCCGGAACCTTGGAATAAAAAATTGGAAAGATTCAAATCAAAACTGAAATTGTCCGAACAACTTGCGCGTGAAATTCTACGTTCCGATTACCTTGATTTGTTTGAAGAAATAGTTGCGAAGTATAAAATTGAGTCGTCCATTGTAGCAAATGTTTTCGCATCGACGTTGAAAAATTTGGAAAGAAAAGAAAAATTAAACATTGCAGAGATTAGCGATGAACATTTTTTCGAAATTTTTGATTTGTTAAGCAAACAGAAAATTGTGAAAGAAGCTGTGCCTGAAATACTTAGACACATTCCAAGAAATCCCCAGAAGAAAATTTCAGATTTGGTTAAAGAATTGAATCTTTCATTGCTGTCTGAAAATGAAATTGAAAAAATGATCAAGCAAACAATACAAAAAGGGATGCCATACGAAAAAGCAGTTGGACTAGTTATGAGCAAAGTTAGAGAAAGAGCTCAACCAGAAGTTGTAATGAAACTCGTCAAGAAAAATCTGAAGTGATTTTTATTTTTTCAAAATTCTTCTCTGCCTCTGCACAATTTCGTTCGCTTGCATGACATCGTTCGGATAATGCTTGACGTAATCCTTACCGCGTTCGATTATGTTCTTCTCGATTTTTTCTGCGTGGAATTTTCCTACAATAAAATCTGTGGCCTTCTGCGTATCAAAATCTTTGCAAGAAAAAATGTCGACCGATGCGAATCCATCTTTCGCGAACGTGTGTATGGTTATGTGGCTCTCTGCAATCAAAACAAATGCAGAAATTCCTCCGGCGTCGAAAGATTCCGGATTGCCATTGTAAATTGTGACTTGCGGTTCGGAAATCCTGTGCATGCCGATAAGTTCGGGTAACTCAATTAGAACAGAGAACACAAAATTCTTGTCGATTAATTTTTTCTTGTCGCACCCGTACAAATCGAGTGTCAAGTGCGGACCAAACATTTTCTTTTTACAGACGCCCCTTTTTATTTGTGAATAATTTCTTCGTTGAACTTACACTTAAATATTTCTATCTTTTTGAATCAATACTCATGAAAAAATTATTCTTCTTGCGCAGAACTGCCCATTCCTTTCTTTCTGAGAACGCTCTTTCTGAACATGTTGATTTTGTTTTGAATTATTCTTTGGATTAGTTCTGGATTTACCATCGCTTTCATGTTTATTCCTTCTTTGAATCCAGTTATCTCGATGTCTCCATAATTGAACACTCTGCCCAAAACACTTTTTCTCACAGAAATGTCAGCGACGTTTCCGAACGGAATCACCACTCTTTTCTTTCTGAAAATTCCTTCGACTTTGATTACTTCATCATTAGTGACTACGTAGTGTCTGATTATTCCTGCGAGTATCGGCTCATCAAAGAGAAGCGCTATGACAGCTGCCATGCCGAGTATCGTGATTGTTGGAACCATTTGGTCTATCGTTTGTGGAAAAAGGCTGAACGTGATGCCGAACGTCGGATAAATAAAACGCACATAGACAAGGTAGAAAAAAATCGTAATGAGAATCGCTAGAAAATAATTCCCAACATAAGCTCTCCTCGAAGCCCGATACTTAATTCCCTTTGTGACAATATCCATATTCACTATTTCGTTTACAAAAAACTTATTTGTGCAGAAATTGTCTGGCTTGAATAAAATTTGAAAAGAAAATCAAAGAAGTGAAAAGAGAGGAAAGTTTTATCCTTCCTCTTCAGATTCAGAAGCTTCTTCCGTTGTTTCTTCAGCAGATTCTTCCTCTGCTTCCTCAGTTGTAGCTTCTTCCGAAGTTGCCTCTGTCCCAGCAGAAGCTGCAGCCGCACCAGTCTTTTCACCGATTGCGAATCTGTTTCTAACTTCAGTTATCTTGATGTGGGCTTTTTCTCCTTCTTTCGTACCGTTGACGAACACAACAAAGTTTTTCACGCGAGCGATACCGTCACCGCGAGAACCGACTTCGCTGATTTCAACGTCGTACTCTTCTCCCACTTTTACCGGCTTTGGCATGTCTCCGCCGAATCCGCGATCTCCGCCGCCGAAGCTGCGTCTTGGACCTCCGAATCTGCGTCCACCGCCAAATCCTCTTCCACCACGTCTTTCAAACATATTTCTTTAACCTCCATTTTTAATCCGGAAATTTTAGTCGCAAAGAAACTTTCTTCAAGTCCGAAAAGAACCGATAGAATGAGTCCTTCGTCAAACCTCCATTTCCTCTTTGTCTTGTGCTTGTCTTGCAAGCTATAGATAGTTCATACTCGACGTATTTAAGCTTTATTTTAGAGCGGTATAGGAGCGAACATCAGGCCTAGTCCAAGAGCGATTCTCGCAAGTCTTGGTAGGTGCTCTATCGGCGACTGTTTGATGAACTTGATTGCTCCTTTCGGTACTTTTGAGAAATCTAGTTTGTGCGCCAAGTGCAGTGAAATCAGCTTTCCGTTCTTCTGTTGCAGGACTTTCTGCTTCTTGTACTGCACAAAGCTTACTAATCCGTCTATGAAAAGGTAGACTCCTGCAAGTTGTACCAATACCATTGTATCACTCCAAGAATCTTCGAATTTGGGGTTTATATACTTAATTTGGTGTTCGAAGCCTATAAAAATATTAGCCGTTTTCCTTAGGGAACTTTTGAGAATAAAGCGCTGGAGGAGGGATTTGAACCCACATGAGCTTGCGCTCGCCGGTTTTCGAGATTCACCTGAAACTTAGTTCATCCGGTGCCCTACCTAGTTAGGCGACTCCAGCATAATTAACTAAACGGAAGTCTTCGCTTTTATTCTTTGCAAAAGAAATAAAACTTATGGGCATTTTCAGCGTAATCGTCGCTTTCATGATCGTTTATCTCACTCGCGTGTCAGCAATGCCAATTCTTTGTTCAATAAGCGACAGTCTGTGTGGCACTCTCGGACTAATAGTCTATTTTCTCGTGGTCTACGTTATCCTAACTCGTGTCCTTCGACTCTAGATGCGCTGATTTCACAACAATTTTTCCACTCTGAATCTTTTTGTCCCAAATTTTTTCGAAATCGTCAATCACTAGCTTTTTCTTGAACAGCGGACAGTCAAGCACGAGCGATTCTGCCTCTCCACCCTCGAATCCGATGTGCACTCCGAATTTTTTGTTGAGAATTTTCAGGTCTTCAATAGCCTTCACGTCAATTTTTCGTCCGAGCCAGTTTTCGTCAAATCCAGCTGATGCTACTTGCGTGACAATTATTTTAAAACTGTTTCGGAGCTCTTCTCGAAAAAGCTCTTCAGGATCTTTGTGCCAGGAAGGTGTGATACTTTCTAATCCAAATTTTTTGCAAATGGCATCAACACGTTCTTTTTGATATTGACTCGCGAGCGCGCCAGAAACGATTCCATCGACTTCGTCAGCTATTTCGGAAATCGCTACAGTTAGATCTTCGAGTTCTTTTTCTTTTTCTCCAGAAGTTTCTTTCCAAATTTGTTTAACTCCCATTGCTTCCGCTTGCAATTTTGTGAGTTCGATACACACACTATGAAACATCCAAGAATCTTCTCTCTTTGGTGCGAGAGTTATCAGAAATTTTAACTCGTGTCCTTTCTGCAGTGCTTGATAAATTGCGTAAGTCGAATCCTTTCCACCTGAAAATAAAGTCGCCACTCTCATACATCAGAAATTAACGTTGGCAAGAGTTTAATATACTATCGTAGAAATAAGGATTGCATGTCAATTCTCAAACTCGATGGTATGGAAGTAAGAGATTATCAGAGAAATATTGCTGAAGTTGCAAGTGAAAAAAATACTCTCGTCGTTCTGCCGACTGGAATGGGAAAAACTCTTATTGCAGTACTAATTGCTGCAAAACGTTTGGAAAAATTTCCGGAACAAAAAATTTTGATTATGGCGCCGACACGTCCGCTGAATGCACAACACCAAAAGACTTTCGAAAAACTTACCACAATAGACAATGAAGAAATAAGTTTGATAACTGGAAAGGTTTCTCCGAGCTCTAGGAAAGAAATTTACAAAAATTCTAAGATTGTTGTTGCAACTCCACAGACGATTGAAAATGATTTGAAAAACGAACGACTTTCTCTAGAAGATTTTTGTTTTGTGACTTTCGATGAAGCGCATCGTGCAGTGAAAGATTATGCATATCCATTCATCGCAAAAAAATATATGCTACAATCAAAGAATCCACTGATACTCGCGCTAACAGCTTCTCCAGGTGGAACTTCAGAAAGGATAAACGAGACTTGCAAAAATCTTTTCATCAAAGCCGTGGAAATCAGGACAGAACATGATACAGACGTGGAAAAATATGTGAAGCCGATTGACAGAGAATTTATTTATGTAGATTTTCCGGAAGATTTCAAAAAAATAAGAGACTTAATGTACGAAGTCTTGCACGAAGATATTTTGTGGTTGAAAGAGAAACATTACATACCAATTACAAATCCTCCGAAGCACATGCTCATTGTATTGCAGAAAAGGATTGGACAAAGATATTCTGAAACAAAAAATTTTGCAAACATTTGGGCATTGATCAGATCTGCAGAAGCAATTAAGCTGCAGCACGGAATAGAACTTCTCGAAACACAGGGAATAAATTTCCTCTACGATTATTTGAAAAAATTTGAGAAGAGCAACAAACGAACTGACAAGAGACTTATGAAAAATGGAAAGATAATTGAGGTAATGGAGCTTGCAAGGAAACTTTACGAACAAAATGTAGAGCATCCGAAATTGAAAAAAGTGAGAGAAGTTATTAAAGATGTTCTGAAAGAAAAACAAAACGCGAAGATAATTATTTTCGCAAACTTCCGAGCTACTGTTGACAAGCTAAAAAATATTTTAGATGATGAAGAAATAAAATCCAAAATTCTTTTGGGTCAGACAGTGAAAAATGGAAAAGGAATGACACAAGATGAGCAGATAGAAACTTTGAAAGAATTTTCAGATGGAGAATTTAACGTTTTGTGCAGTACGTCTGTTGGCGAAGAAGGCTTGTCAATTAGCGATGTTGATGCAATAGTTTTTTACGAACCTATTCCAAGTGAGATTCGGTCGATACAGCGAAGAGGTAGAACCGGAAGAACAGCTCCGGGAAAAGTTGTTTTCCTAATCACGAAAGGAACGAGAGATGAATGGTACTATTTTGCTTCATTGAAAAAAGAAAAAAGAATGAGGGGAATTTTGTACAGCTTGAAGAAAGGTAAGAAGCTGCAACAAAAGAGAAATCTTATAGACTGGACGATAAGTGAGAATTGATGGAATCCCAAAAAATTTTCAAATCTGAGAAAAAAGTTGTTGTTGTGACTGATTACAGAGAAAGAGAAATTGCTGACTTGTTAAAAGAATCTGGAGCGATTGTTAATATTTTAAATCTCGAAATTGGAGATTTTGTTTGTAGTGACAGACTTGCGGTCGAAAGAAAAACACATAGCGATTTTGTATCTTCAATAATTGATGGTAGAATTTTTGAGCAGACTGAAAATCTTCTGCATAATTTTCAAAAAGCTATAGTTATTGTTGAGGGGAGTTCGAACAGAAACATAAATGAAAATGCATATCGTGCTGCGCTTGCAAAAATTTTGGTTGACGGAGTTAGTGTTATCAGCACAAAAAATCCGAAAGAGACTGCGCAGACAATTTACTGGTTGGCGTACAAAGAGCAGATAGAAAACAAATCTCCACTGGCTTTCAGAGTTGGGAAAAAACCAAAAGAGGAAAAAAGGCTAATCGAAGAAATCGTTGCTAGTTTGCCTGGAGTTAGTTCAGTTTTATCCAAACGTTTGTTGGAACATTTCGGATCAGTTGAAAAAATATTTTCTGCGAGTGAAGAGGAGCTTGCAAAAGTAAAAGGTGTTGGAAAGAATCTAGCGAAAAGAATAAAGAAACTAGCAACAACTAAATACTAGAGGCGTTGCATTGAAATCGATAATTGTCGGTGTCGATCCTGGTATAACAACTGGAGTTTCAATTCTAGATTCTCGCGGACAAATTCTTGCTGTACATAGCAAACGTGACGCAAAAAAAAGCGACATAATAAAATTCATAATGAAATTTGGAAAGCCTCTAGTTATAGCTACAGATGTCACACCTTCTCCCCATTCGGTAGAAAAAATTGCAAGCTCTCTTGGTTGTAAACTTTTCACCCCAGAAAAACCAATAACAGTGCAGAAAAAAATTCGAACTGTAAAAGAATTTTCTAAAGAATTAAAAAACACGCATGAGTCTGATGCACTTGCTGCTGGATTAATTGCTTGGAAAAATTATAGAGTTTTACTCGACAAAGTTTTCATCGAACTTAAAAAACAGGATAAGATGGAAATCTATGATGAAGTTGTCGCAAAACTCGTAAAGGAATACAGTCAGAATATTTCCGAGGCTTTATCTGAAACTAGTATTAAAAAATTAATGAGTAGATGAGACAAAAACAAAACAAAAAATTAAATGAACAATTAATAACGGCAATAATTTTTCTCATCAAACTAAATATTTTGTCGATACCACTTTACATTATTCTCTGGCTTAATCTTTCATATTTTCCATTTCAAGTTTTTGTTGCATCTGTCGCTGGTGAAGTTTTGAAATTTTTTGGGTACTCGTTATCTCAATTTGGAAACGAATTGACAACATTATTCAGTGGTCAGCTTCTGCGTGTTGATGTATCTTGGGATTCTACTGGTTGGAAATCTCTATATGCACTTGCTGCTCTAGTTATTGCAAGTCCCGTTGCTGGATTTAGAGGAAAACTGAAGTTTATCATTGTGACTCTGCCAGTAACATTTCTAATTAACATACTTAGAATAGTCTCTACAATTTATTTTTCTCTCACATTTGGTCTGCAATACTTCACATTTCTTCATACTGTACTCTGGAGATTTATATCGGTTGGTGTTGTGTTGATTTTGTGGTTCGTTTTCTTGTGGGGAAAAAGATATAATATTGTCAAAACCCAATTTACATTTAGGATCAGATGGCAGCAAGTACTGAAGTTTCTAGGTTTGAAAATAAAATCAAGCTAAGCCTTTTACAAGCGGAGAAAAGGCTCGTTGAATTAGAGGTAGCCGTAGCAGAATTGAAGCAGTCTACAGAAAATCTAAAAAATATCGATCCGTCTGCTTTTGAAACCTTAAAAGAACTTCCTGAAATTCAGAAAAGACTTGGAGATTTAGAAGATCTCATAGCAGTAGATAATCTCGGTGTGGAAGAATTCAAGAAAACTTTAGAGGATATCAAGGAAAAAGTTTCTGAACAATCTCAGAAGACATCGCCAGAACTCGAAGCAAAGATTATTGAGGTTGAAGAGAAAACGAGGAAAGTAGCTGAGATAGACAATCTAAAGGAAGAGATAAAGAGTCTGGATGAAGTCTTCAGAGGATTGAATGAAGAAGTTGCAAAAGTGAAAGCTGAAACTGAATCGAAGACAAGCCCATCTGTTAATTTTGATTTTCTACTTACTAAAGTTGAGAACTTAAGAAAACTTGTAGACGATGTTAATTCTACAAAAGCTGCATTGGAGATTAGGCTTGACGGATTAGAAAGAAGCGTTTCGTTTTTGCAGACACGAAGAAATTTCAACCCCTCAGATGAACTAATCAGAGCTGTACAAAATTATAAGAATGATTTCCAAGGAATTATGGGTAGAATGGAAGCACTTGAAAGTGCGCTAAATAATATTTCTACAAATATTCTCACTCTTGAATCGAAGGTCGGCAAGTTTGAAGGATTTGAGAAAGCTTCAGCATTGGGCAAAGAACTGGAAATGAAATTGGACGAATTCAAACAAATTGAAGACGAGGTAAGGCGTGTGTCTGGAAATGTTGAATTTGTCTACAAGAATGTTGATGCAAGGCTCGAAAAAATTAAAAATATAGAAATAAAATTCCCAGAGATTTATGACAGTGTAAAAAGAATTTCGCAAGAGACAGAAAAAAACAGGATAGAACTACTTGCGCGTCCTAAAAAAGAAGATGTCGAGTCAATCATCGCAAATGCAGAATCACGCATGCGCTTAAGACAAACAAGTCCACCAGATATTTCTGGAAAGATAGAACTTTTGCAACGAAAAGTTGACGAAGAAAAAATTATGCTTCAGGATCGTGTACGACGTGAAGAAATCTTGAAACTTTTAGACGATGTAAACAGACGAATGGATGAGCTCGAAAGAAAATCAGCAGAAGCAAAGCAAAGCCAAAATATCCAAACAATCTTGAAAAAAGAATTTGAGCCGATAATTGCTGCAGTTTCAACACAAATTTCTACACTTTTGGACAGACTCGTGACACTTGAAACAAAAGTTTCAATGTTAGAGAATACTCAATCGAGAATTCAACCGATAATTTTGGAGTAAGAAAATTTTTATAACGTTTTCTAGACAATTGATAGTATGCCTCAGTCTACAGTAATAATCACTGAGAAACCCGATGCGATGAACAAAATTGCACAGGCTCTCTCCGACAACAAGGCGAAGAAAAAAGAGAATGGAGAATTCTATTGGTACGAATTCAAGAGAGGAAATAAAAAGTTCGTAGTTACTTGTGCTGTTGGCCACTTGTTCGTTCTCGATGCGATAAAAACTGGAAAAGGTTGGACATATCCCGTGTTCGACGTTAAATGGATTCCTACTCACACGAAAAAAGGCCATGAATTCTCCAAAAAATATTTTGAAACTTTGAGCGAAGCTGTGAAAAACGGCAGCGATTTTGTCATTGCTACAGATTACGATACAGAAGGAGCAGTAATTGGCTACAACATTTTGAAACTTTTGTGTAATAAAGAAGATGCAAAGAGGATGAAATTTTCGACCATGACGAAAGATGAACTTTTAAATTCTTTTGAGAATGCAAGTGCACATTTGGACGAAGGACAAGTTGAAGCTGGTTTGACTAGACACTATTTGGATTTTTATTGGGGAATCAATCTCACTCGTGCATTAACACTTGCAATGAAAAATGCAGCTGAAAAAGGATTTTCAATTTTATCCACGGGTCGAGTGCAAGGTCCAACATTAGCGATGCTTTACGAAAAAGAAGCCGAGATTAAAAAATTCAAACCAACTCCATTTTGGCAAATTGAACTCCATGTGAAACTGGATGGAGAAGAAGTTATTGCAAATTTTGAAAAAGAAAAAATTTGGAAAGAAGATGAAGCAGAAAAGGTTTTGACAAGCAGCAAAGGAAAGGACGCAATTGTAAAAGATGTGAAGAAGCGCGAGTATAAACAATCTCCGCCAGTTCCATTCAACACAACTGACTTGCAGGCAGAGGCATATTCACAGTTCAAATATTCTCCAACTCAAACGTTGAGCATTGCAGAAAGTTTGTACCAAGCAGGTTACATTTCTTATCCGCGTTCATCTTCACAAAAACTTCCACCAAGTATAAACTATGGAAAAATTTTGAAAGCACTCGCATCGTTGAAACCGTACGAAAAATTCACAAACAATTTATTGAAAAAAGAAAAATTAATTCCGAAAGAAGGAGCAAAAGAAGATCCGGCGCATCCAGCAGTCTATCCGACATTCGAAGTTGCAGACTTGAAAAAATTAACATCACAGCAGAAAAAATTATACGATTTAATTGTAAGAAGATTTCTTGCGGTTTTTGCAGACGAAGCTTTGAGAGAAAGTAATACAGTTTCGCTCGATGTTAATGGAAATAGATTTGTCATTGTTGGAAAGAGAACGATCGAACTTGGCTGGACGGAAATTTACGGACAGTACATGTCAACAGATGAATTAATTTTGCCTGAATTGGAAGTCGGACAGAAAATAAAAGTTTCGAAGATTGAAAAACTTGCAAAGGAAACACAACCTCCTGGAAGATATAGTCAAGGAAGCATTTTGAAAGAAATGGAGAAAAGAGAACTTGGAACTCGAGCAACACGCGCAGAAATTTTGAAAACGCTGTATGACCGTGGATACATTTTGGGACAAAGCATAAAAGTCACGAAGCTTGGAGAAGTTGTTGTCAAAGCTTTACAGGAATACAGTCCAAGAATTTTGTCTGAAGAGTTGACGAGAAAATTCGAAGACGAAACAGAACAAGTTATGAATGGAAAATTGAAGAGAGAAAAAGTTTTAGAGGATGCACGGGGAACTCTCATAGAAGTTTTAAAAGATTTCCGAACGAATGAGAAAAAAATTGGAAAGAAACTTTTGGAAGGTTTACAAGAATCTAGAGAAGAACAAAGAACTCTTGGAACTTGTGTAATTTGCAAAACTGGACAACTAAAAATTTTGCGCTCGAGATTCAGTGGAAAATTCTTTGTAGGTTGTTCAAATTATTTCAGATGTGCAAAGTGCGGATTCACTCGCAATGCATGCAAGTGTAAGTGTCCAATATGTGGGCAAGAAAAAGGAAAGTGCAAAGACAGTTGGAAAGACAAACAGTGGACTCCAAGTTGTCAAACAGGTTATCCATTACCTAGCAACGCTAAAAATATTCCGACTGGAAAGACTTGTGAAAAATGTGGAACTCCAATTATCCAAGTAATTCGTAAAGGCAAGCGTCCGTTCAAAATGTGTATAAATCCGAAGTGTGAGACGAAAGCTGATTGGGGAAAGAAAAAAACTAAGACTGCAAAAGTTATTAAGCCCAAAAGTGCAAGTTAGATTTAATGCCTAGAAAAAATTTGAAAGTTTCTCAAACTCTTCCACTTTTTGTTGTTGCAATAAGTTTAGTTTTTGCATTAATTTTTACTATAATTCTTCTCCCAATTGTAAAAACGATATCGCCGGTCAACGCGCAATTGCTTTTCATAGTTCTTCTTGTTGTAAGTGCTACAGTTTCATCTGCAGTTGCTCTGCTTTTCTATCTAATTATTTCAAAAAAATTGGTTTGACGGTTTTAACAGAGTCACGCTCCGATAGCTTTATATATTTTAGGATACCATAGTATACTAAATTTAGGATATGCAAGAAACATAAAATGTGATTCAATGGTAGAAAAAAAAGGAATACTTATCACGTTTTCAATAAATACTCAAAAAGTGAATCCTACGCAGAGGACTGTCTTCTTCAGAAAACTTTACGGATGGAAGCAAGTAGTTCCGAATGAAGAGACGGAAAAGAAGTATGAATATGAAAGACCGGGAATACTCGACGAAGTGCCGCACGAAAAAGTCAATCCATCTTCATTCATTGTCCCTGAAGATCAGGCTGATAAAATTTTTGAATTCTTCAATGAATGGAGCAATAAAGTTATGTGGAGAACTTTCGAAGTATTATTAGACAATCACATGCAGAAAATCTTCCGAGATATGGAAAAGTTTTTCTCAGAGAATGAGGAGGAAGTTTGATGGCTACTGAAGAAAAAGAAATTCGTTTGAAAGTTGGAGAATTAACTGCACGTGAAGAAGCTGGAAGAGGAGTTGTGAGAATCGATTCTGCGAACATGTCAAAACTTTCCATACACGAAGGAGACATTGTCGAGCTCGAGGGAAAGAGAAAGACTGCTGCGATTGCTGTTCGTGCTTATCCTGCTGATGTCGGAATGAACATTATACGAATGGATGGAATCACTCGAAGAAATTCTGGATCTGGAGTTGGAGAAATTGTAAGAATTCGAAAGTCGGATGTGAAAGAAGCAAGAAAAGTTACGATAGCTCCTGCGGAAAAAGGGATGATCATTCATGTTTCTCCAAACTTGATTAAACAAAATATTTATTTGCGTCCAGTTATGAAAGGCGACATCATTATTCCATCTCCTGTTGTGCGCAGACGTTCACGTGGTGGAAATATTTTTGAAGAATTTTTTGGAGTGGACTTTGAAGATTTCTTTTCTCCCTTCACTCCATTTCCAGCTGAAACGAGATTTGTTGTAACGCATGTTGAACCGAAAGAAGCAATTGTAAAAATTACAGACGCTACTGAACTAGAAATTTTACCGGAACTCCCAGAATCGATGAAACTTGAAGAACGTGCAATACCTGCAGTAACTTACGAAGATATCGGTGGAATGCGAACTGTCATACAAAAAGTTCGTGAAATGATTGAGCTTCCACTGCGACATCCTGAATTGTTCGAACGTCTTGGTGTAGAACCACCGAAGGGAGTTTTACTCTACGGACCACCGGGAACTGGGAAAACTTTGCTGGCGAAAGCTGTAGCGAACGAAGCTGGAGCTAATTTCATTTCGATATCAGGTCCAGAAATCATGAGCAAGTGGTACGGACAATCTGAAGAGAACTTGCGAAAAATTTTCGAGGAAGCAGAAAAAAATGCGCCTTCAATAATTTTCATCGACGAACTCGATTCAATTGCTCCAAAAAGAGAAGAGGTTACTGGGGAGGTTGAACGAAGAGTTGTTTCACAACTGTTGACCTTGTTGGATGGACTGAAGAAACGTGGAAAAGTAATAATTATCGCAGCTACGAATAGACCGAACGCAGTCGATCCTGCTCTGCGAAGACCAGGAAGATTCGACAGAGAAATTGAAATTCCTGTGCCAGACAGAATCGGACGTTTGGAAATTTTGAAAATTCATTCACGAAACATGCCGATGTCTAAAGACGTTGACTTGCAGTGGCTCGCAGACATAACTTACGGATATGTTGGTGCGGATCTTTGGGCGCTTGCAAAAGAAGCAGCAATGTCTGCGTTGCGTAGAGTTCTTCCAGACATAAAATGGAAAGAAGAAACCGAGCTTCCGAAAGAAGTCATGGAGAAACTTGTAGTGACGAAAGAAGATTTCACAAACGCTTTGCATATGGTTGAACCTTCTGCAATGCGAGAAGTTCTTGTAGAAATTCCGAAAGTTAAGTGGGACCAAATTGGTGGACTGGATGAAGTAAAAGAAGTTTTGAAGGAAATGGTTGAATGGCCACTGAAGTATGCAGATAGTTTTACAAGAATGGGTATCGAACCTCCGCGAGGAATTCTTTTGTACGGACCGCCGGGAACTGGGAAAACTTTGCTGGCGAAAGCTGTTGCGAATGAAAGCGGTGCAAACTTCATTTCAATTAAGGGACCAGAACTTCGCAGCAAGTGGGTTGGAGAAAGTGAGAGAATGGTTCGTGATTTGTTCAGACGCGCAAAGCAAGTTTCGCCTTGTATAATTTTCTTCGATGAGATTGATGCACTTGCACCAAGAAGAGGTGCTATGTACGGAGAACATGCAACAGAAAGCATCGTTTCGCAACTGTTGACAGAAATGTCTGGTTTGGAAGAATTGAAAGGAGTTGTCGTGATTGCTGCGACAAACAGACCAGACATGATTGATCCGGCTTTACTTCGTCCTGGAAGATTCGATAGACAAGTGTTGGTTCCTGCTCCAGATGAAAAAGAAAGATTGGAAATTTTCAAAGTGCACACGAAGAATGTTCCGTTGAAAAGTGTGAGCTTGGATCATCTTGCGAAAATAACTGAAGGATTTTCTGGTGCGGATATAGAAGCTCTCGTGCGAGAATCTGCAATGAGTGCGTTAAGAGAAAACATAAAGTCGAAGGAAATAAAGATGAAAAATTTCGAGGAAGCTTTGAAGAAAGCGACACCGAGCATCACAAAAGAAGTCAAGACCTACTACGATAAGTTTATTGAGCGTCAGAGAAAGATTCGAGAGAAGGAAGAAGAGGCAATCGCTTACATTGGGTGAAGAAAAATGAAAAAGAATTTTTCAAAACAACTCGAAGAAGTAGAAAATTTATCACAAATGTTTTCTCTAGTGAAAGAAGTCGTCAGAATTTTTACGGGAAGAGAGCGAGCGGGTCTGATGGTCGGATTTGCTGATTTGGGTGGTGAACCTGGCGCGTTCATTGGTGCATTTCATCCAGTCGGATCAAATTTGATTGTCTTGAACAAGACTCCAATGCGTGTTGTTGAAGCAACTCGTCCAGAATTGTACAAAGAATATTGTTTCCACTTGATTTTACACGAATATTTGCATTCGATTGGAATTCTCGACGAACAGAAAAATAGAATTGCAACTACACTAATTTCTAAAATGGCTTTTGGAGAAAATCATCCTGTGACAATCATTTCTAAAGATATGCCCGCGTTGTTTCCTGAAGTGATGATGTCAACTTTTATGTGGCGACATCTACCGATTCGAAATATAGAAATAGCAAACATTGATGAACCAAACGTAAACTATATCGGCTAGATTTTCAAGTTAAGTTTCTTGATTATTTCTTCGCAGACAACAAGATCGTCGATTGCGTGCTCAACAATTTTGTCGTATTGTTTGAGTTCGAAGAGAGTTGGTATGTGCCTTCCAGTTACTGGAGATTTCCTTGGAATTGAAAGTTCTTTCAACCAATTGTCCAAACCGTGATTATTTTTTTGAAATTCAGTTAGTTCTACCCAATTTTTGGAATCAACAAGTTTCAGTAAATTGTCCGTAAGTTTTTTGTTCATCAACATTCGTGCAAGAAGAAAATTTACATCAAACCTTGAGATGTTATAGCCAACAATTTTCTCGTTAGAATTTTTTATGTAATCGAAAAATTTTTCAATAATTTTTGTTTCGTCATTTTCTTCCCACAACTTCCACATAACTATTTTACCATCGTGCTTTAACTGAACTGTGAGAACTTTGTCTCTAACTGGATTTAGTCCAGTCGTCTCTATGTCGAATAGTATCATAACTGTCAGTACGCTAGCTATATAGAAAAACTTTTCCTCAGTTTGCTTCGTGCTTCTGTTCCAGTACGCTATTGGCGAGTAAATCTGCTTTGGAGTTTTTCTCGCGATCAATCTGAAACCAGCGAACTACTTTGAAAAATCCTTCGAGCATCTTTATCTGAATGAGAAGTTCCATTAGTTTTCGTTTTCTTATTCTGTATCTTCCATTCAATTGATTGACTAAAAGTTTGCTGTCGGTAAAAATCACAACTTTGTTTCTACAGTACTTCATCGCAATTTCCAGTGCACGTATTGCAGCTTGATATTCAGAAAGATTGTTTGTTGAGTTTCCAATAAATTCTTTGTACTCTTCCAAAACTTTTCCGGAATCGTCTTTGACCATTATTCCGATCGCAGATGGACCAGGATTACCTTTGCTCGCGCCGTCGATGTTTATGTAGAGTGAATTGATGACGCGAAAATCTTTTTTGTTTTCGAATTCGTTTGTAAGTTTTTGTTGCATGAAAAATAATTCCAAAAAGCGATTTGCATATCTCTATAGGAGAACTAAAAGTAGTACTTACTCAGTCTTCTTCGTCTTCATCGTCGGGTTTGTCTTCGTGTTTCATTCTGTCTTCGATTTCAGGATACGGTTCTTGTCCAGCTTCTTCCTCTTCTTCTATGTCTTCCTCAGAACTTTCTCTTGGATCTTCTGAAACTTTGTGCTCCAAATCTTCCATCTCTGGAACTGAAACTTCTTCTTGTGCTTGTTTGAAAATTCTTTGCCTTAATTTACTTAGTGGAGTTTTCTGTTTTATTTTAGAAATTTTCTTTTTTGCCATGGAAAAAAATTTGTCGGATGTATTTAAATTCTTATCCTAAGATTTTCCCAGCTTTATTTTTTTCTCTCGGAACATTAACGAAAGAAACTGTTCTTCCTTTTGACAAATTCCAAACTTCTTCTGCCAGTTTTCTCAAATCGTCGTCTTTGATTGCATACTTCATCTGTAATTGATTCACAATCAATTGGCTGTCGGAAATTACCTCAATGTCCTCTTTTGGAAAAGCTTTCAGCGCTTCAATCACAGCCAGATATTCTGCGACATTGTTCGTAATTCCTTTCTTCTGAAAGATTTCCACTTCATTTGTGTCTTCTACAACGTATATGTACTTTCCAGTTTTTCCAGAGCCATCTGTGTAGATTCGAAGCATTTTCAACAACAATTAATTTATAAAAGCCCAAATTTATGTTATCGGTTTTGATGACGCGAGTAATCGGAATTTGTAGCGGAAAGGGTGGAGTTGGAAAAACTACAGTAGCGACGAACCTTTCTATAGCTCTCAAGGATTTGGGAAAAAGAATTCTGATCATCGATTGCAATCTTTCGACTCCACATTTGGCTTACTATCTCGGAGCGACAGACTACAAATACACACTAAATGATGCACTTCAAGGTAAAGTTGATATAACTTCAACAGTCACACCTTATTATG
Source organism: bacterium (assembly GCA_027310405.1). Classification (GTDB taxonomy): domain Archaea; phylum Aenigmatarchaeota; class Aenigmatarchaeia; order CG10238-14; family SCSR01; genus DAIDAX01. The sequence continues at coordinate 20,495 of DAIDAX010000004.1, forward strand.
GAATGAAATTTATCCCAGCTTCACTTGATATGAAAGATCTAGTTGCAATCGATCCGATGTCGTTCAAAAAACATTTGAAGAAAATTCTTGCATCTAAAAATTTGGATTTTGTGATTTTGGATTCTGCACCTGGGTTGGGAAGAGAAGCTGTAACAGTTCTCGATGCAGCAGATGAAATTATTTTTGTGACAAATCCTTTCGCTCCAACAATCAACGATGTCATGCGTTCGCTTGATGTTTTGAAAGAATTGAAAGGTGGTAAGAATGTCAGCATAGTATTGAACATGGTTACTGGAAATCCGCATGAAATTTCTGCTAACAGTATAAATGATTTGACGCATATTCCTGTTGTTGGAGAAATTCCTTTTGATCAGAATGTTATTTTGAGTATGGTTTCCAAAAGTCCAATCATAAATTACAAGTCATCATCAGATGCTAGTCTTGGCATCAGAGCATTAGCTGCGCATCTTGTTGGTGCCGAATTTAAGATGCCAGCGCATGTAAAAGTCAAAAAGGTTTTACAGAAGATGAAAAATTATTTCACTCCACAAAAAGTTTCTATGCCACAAGATGAAGAATCTGTTAAGGAAGAAGTTTTCATACAGAAATGATTTCATGAATTGGAAAAAATTTGCACGTCCAATATCAGCTTTCCTTTTTGATTTGTTCCTCTTGGTTTCAATCGGTTATTATACTCTTGTGCAACTCACTCAACCAGATAATCTTAAAACGGTTTTGACAGAAACTGTTTCTTCGCAGACTGACCAAACTTACAATCAAGTATTACAGTATTGTCAACAACCAAGTTCAACATCGGTTTCGTTTAACATAACTGAAAATCAAACGGTGACAATAAGCTGCTCAGACATTCGGCAGGGAAAAAACGTTTTCATTACGTCCATTGTGAATCAAATCTTCAGCACAGTCTACTACAAAAATTACACTTGCGAGTTCTTCCAATGTTTACAGCAAGGACAGTTTCCACAAAACATGTTAGTTGTGTTCTCAGCTTATGGAAATTCTTTTTTCAGCGAAATACTTCTTTACTCTGTGATAGCGACAATAATTTTTGCAGTGATACTAATTGTTTCTTATGAGACGATGGTTGACAGACTTAAAGGATTTGGAAAAACTCTTTTATCTGAAGGTATTCCCTTTCTAATTTTAACATTTTTAATTGGTGGACTTCTATCTAGCCTACTTCCGCAGAATTTAGCATCTGTAACATCCGGAATTTCAACCCAACTGACTTCGACTACACAATACATATTTGTCGCTATGGTACTTGTTGGTGCTGTTCTCTACACTACGGGAGTTTTACTGCAGAGAAGACAAAATAGAAAATAAATTTCCAAACTCAGCCTATATAGTTAAGATCTTTTTCGTGCTCTTTGTGCAATTCGATGTATTTTTGTAATTGCTCTTCGACAAAATCTTCCATCGTTTTTGCACGTTTGGATTTCTTCATCTTTTTTTTCGGTCTCCATTCAAGGTGAACGTGCTGGTGCATATATAATTTATTTGGGCGAAAGTTTAAAAATAGTTTACTATTCAAAAAATTTAGAGTGAGAAACGATGAAAGCCAAATGTTTTTGTCCGGAACACGGAAAATTGAGTTTGGATTTGATAAATATTAAAAATGGTGTACCGGTTTGTGGAAAATGTTCGAAGGAACTCGAATTTGCAGACGTCAGACCGAAAAGCGTGAAGAAAAAATAATTCATTCTCTATAACTGTAGAACATAACCAAGTAACCGTCAGAATCACGAATCGTTAGAGTGTCTTTATCATTATTCCAAATTGGGTATGTTGCATTCCAAAATAATTTTTCCTGAGAATTTTTTCCAGCACCAGAGAAAACAGTGAGTGTTTGTTGCGAATTTAGTTGACTGGAGGGAAAAGTGAACCTATTATACGAATCGTCTTTGACTTGCCAGTTTTCCAAATCGATTGTAAAGTTACAAGAGTTCTTTAATATGAAATATTCATCGTTCATATTTTCTGCATCATTTCCTTTCGCATTCCAATTGAACTTGTAAAGGCCGATACACATAGAATATTGCGAGTGATTCCAAATACCCAAACTATTTTCACGCGCAAATTTTTCTGCTGCAAAAAATTCGTTTGCATATTTATTGTCTGGAGAAAAAACATACGCTGCTGCCAGACCACTTTTTACCATCTCCAAATTTACAAACCTATCTTCGAAATAAACGTAACGAAGTAATCTGCCGTAAGTATCTTTGTTCGTCACATCCTTCTCAAGTCTCACTTGTTGCCCTTCTAAAAATTTCAAAGCATTGGCAGCTTCTTGAAAGAAAGGTTGATTGTGTTCCGGAGCATCTATTTCCAAAAGTCTAACTGTGTCGCCATTTGCAAGATCGAGTGTATCTCCATCAACAATTTTTGAAACTGTAAGTGTTATTGATTTGTTAGTCGAGTGGGTGAAATAAAAATAAATACCGAACAACAATACAAAAAAGAAAATTATTGAAATTATTTTCCAGCGCATAAAATTTTCTAGCAATAGTCAATCGATTATAGTTGTAGGAGCACTCAAAGTGGTACTTTATTGATGAATTTTTTAATCGATGTCTGTTCCTTCAAGCCTGCTACAAATTTACTTTTTGCAATCCATTTTCCAGAAGAAATCAGTCTCGAATTTATTTTTTCAATTGCTTGGCCAACTGTTGTAAATTTTTCTGGAGAAGTTTCAAAAGCGCCACGCACAGTTTCTCTGAGTTGCCATATTCCCATCGGTATGTCATAGCTTGGAAGTATTTCTCTCACGATGAGTATCGATGCTTGTCGTTTTATTTTCATTAAGTATTCGAGAACTGCAAGTCTGCCTGCATAAAATGCTCCATGTGTGTTTGTTGCGTAATCTTTTCTTCCCCAGTATTGTTCGTAGTCGGATCCTATCGATGGTTTTGGTAAATCAGAATTCCAAACTTCAACAAGTTCAAACTGATATTCTTTCGGAAGAACTAGAATTTCATAATGATTGCCGAGATACTCATTGTGGAAAAGTTGAATCTCATTTAATTCTGGAAAATCTTTTATCTTTTCTCTGAGACTTTTTCCAATTATGTCATCAACTGCAGTTATACTCCATCTCGTCGGTACAAATTTTCTCTGTATTGGAACACCAATTAAACCAGCTGAAAAAATTTTTTGTATTCGTGAAGTTTGCAGTCCTTCAGAATAAAGATCGATGACTGCATTGTTAGCTTTCAAATCCAAATCTGAAATTACATAATCGACTTTTCTTTCTACTGTAGGATTTTCTGTCAATCGCGCTTTTACGATCGGTGCAGGATTTCCAATCGGTGCATGCCAAGGATTGAACATAAAATTAAATTTTGGATTTTTCCACAACTCAATCTCAACATCTGTTTGTTTTTTTGCCATAGCAACTTCTTGCGTTACTTCCTCAAGTTTTCCAGATGGTCGCCTCACCGAAGATGTTCTAAATCTTGAAAAAATCATTTGCCCGCGAAAATGGAGAATATCAGAAATGTTTGCTTGCATTTTATACCAATCTTCTGGAGAGTCGAGTATTGCTGCATTCTCAATATGCTGTGGTGGAGAAAGAATGCCTACGTTGACTTTCGGATAAAAAAATCTGCCAACAAAAATTGTCGGAGGTGATGTTCCTATAAATTCTTTTGCATTTTCGATAACTGTTTTCCAAAAACGAACTTTGTCGAGATACTTAGAATAATCAACTTTCATGAAAAGCTATCGGAATTAAATCAAGATAAACTTTTTTGAAGTTTGTTTCAAGTTAGCTTGCTTTCGGATTTTTTTGCACGGTAAACTTTACATCAGACGGTTTTTCTGTTGCTGATTTAAAAATCTCTTTGTCTTCGTGACCAAATTTTTCAAAAATTTCTTCATCCGAATATTTAGAAGCACAATCTTTACATAGCGTAACTATTTTTTTAGTATCCTCATCACCGATGGTGTAAACCATTTTTTCTTCACCACAAATATCACATTTTCCCTCGAAAGGCAACGAAGGACGAAGTTTCATAAGAGAAATTATGCTTTTCAAAATATAAACGAGAAGCGACGAAAGAATTTAACTACAACTGTCCAGTTAATTTTTGGCGCGATGATTATACCGTTCCAGTCTGATTAATGAGGATGGAGGTAGCTCTTGAGCGCCTTAATTTTCAGAAAATTTTTCAAACATCAAACACGAAAGCTTCAATCGTTCCTTTCATCGGATTGAGTTGAAATGCATCTGTGTAATGATGTCTATTGGACTTGGAAAATTCTTTGAGTACTGAATCTTCAGAATCTACAGATTCGAAAGAGACTTCTCTTTTGTTTAGCCCGAAATCATGTAAGTAACTACAAAATTCTACAGATCTTCCGTATTCTGGATTCGCAAAAAAAATTACACGCTTAGCTCCGGATTTTCTTGTAAATTTTAAAATACTCTTGTAAACAAATTCTTTCATCTTGTCCTGACCAAGCGCGGCATAAGCCAATGCACCCAGTTCTACTGTGTCAACAAAAATCGTAGGCTTTCCCTCTGAAATTCCAGCGTACGCAAAAGCACACGCGACAGGTTCTTGCAAACCTTCTGTGAAGAATTGTATGAGACTCGTCTTCGGATCCATCATTATTAATTGAATTTCTCCGTACTCGTTGTCGGGAAAGAAAAGGCAACACCAAATGTTTTCGCTGTCATACAAATCGTTTGGAATTTTTCTTTTCCAAACTTTTGCCACAACTTTTGCACCTCTAAATGATAATGTTCCGCCATAATCCAAAACCTTCACCAACATTTCGATGTCGCTGAGAAGTTCAATTGCGGATTGTGGAATTTTTCTATTCGAGAAATTTTTCAACATCGCAAGTTTGATTTCTTTCAGAACTCTTTTTGCAGAGTCTTTGTCACCTGTCAAACTTTTTTGATAATCGTCTGCTATCTTCTTGTAAAGTGAAGATGGAGCAATATTTGGTATGCTGATTCTAGGTAGAGTTCCATTCTTTTTACTCCCAATAAGTTTCAGAACTATTGATGTAAGACTCTCTGTCCAATTATCAGAATAATGCCCTTCACTTCTTTTTTGAGCGATTGTTACACCACTAGCAACAAAAAAATCTGTGTCTATGCCTATTTTTTTCAGTTCCTCTATCACAGCTGTTGTTGCAGGGTTATTTACAAACCATTTTCGAATAGATCCAAATTCTTTATTTTTCTGGAAAAGGAAGTTGACGTTTGTATCTTTCTCTTTGTCTTCAACAAATCTTATGGCGTCTCTAATCGATGAAATATATTTTGGTGTTTTGAGTCCGCTAAGATCATTTTGCACTGTTTCAGAAACTCCGCTCAATCCGCTTTTTACCAAAATTTCTGCGTATTGTTTTTTGTCGCTATTTATGATGTCTCTAAGAATTGAGTAAAATTCGACTTTTTTTTCTAGTGAAATTTTTTTGTTGGCAATCTTTGCAGCGTATTCATTAAAGTCATCTATTTTATTCCAATTTACGAAAAGAATTGAAAGTATATTTCGCTTAAGTTTTACATTACCATTTCCATTCAAGCTCGCTGCAAAATCCAAAAGTTTTCTAACTTGTCCATTGTTCATCCATGCAACATACCGTTCAACATTGTTTTTGTCAAGAGAATCTTCTACACAATATTGAACACTTGTAATAATTTGATCAGCTATGTCATCAGTATATTTCAAAAAAATATTTTTCACTGAATCAAGTATAAATATTTTTGCGGCTGTTTGTACGTCCTCGGTACTATGGGTTCTTTGAGCAATCCATTGTAAACTTTCCAAAATAGCATTTGAAAGATTTTTGTGAGCTTCATCTGTTGTAGAATAATTTCCAATAACTTCTTCAAGAGTGCCACGTAGCTGTTGGTCCTTCGTGAAGGAAATTATTTTTTTTGTGTACTCTGAGAAATTATTCAAGTCGTCTTCTGTCATTTCAAATCTTCTACTGTCGCGACACCGCTATAAATTATTTGTACAAACTTTCATTTATTGTTATCATTTTCAAAAATTTTTTTTCCAAAAATATTTTTAGATTCTAAATTCTTCCCAATGAACTTTTTTTCTTTCGATTAGCTCTCTGATTTTTTGTTGAACCTTTGATAATTTACTTTCACCAGATTTTACTTCAAGAAAAATTATTTGCTCCGGATCTCTTTTTTCAGAAAGTTTATCAAAAACAACTAAGTCAATTGGATCGCCCAGCCAACGCACATCATGTGGATCATAATTAAATTTTTCCAAGAATGGAATTAATTTTTCTAAAGTTTTTCCAGAAAGAGTTCGTGCACTTCTATTAATTGCATCTTCACGAATTTTTTTCTCGTATTCATCTATCCAATTCTTAATTTTGTGTTCAAATCTAAATCTCCACTGCATATTTTTTACAAAAAGATAGGCAGCAACAATTGCGAGGATAACGATTGTCAGTTCCAAAATTACCATTCATTCACCGATAACTATGCGTGCATCGACTGCCACCGCACCTTTTTGCAAAACGATTAACGGGTTGATATCCAGTTCAGTTATTTTTGTATTGTCTTCCAATAATTTTGAAACACGTAAAAGAATTTCTTCGACGGCTTCTTTATCGACTTTCTTCCCTCTGAAACCTGAGAATATTTTATATGCTTTTATTTCTGAAATCATCTCGCCTGCATCGATTTTGTTAATTGGAACAATCCTAAGTGAAACGTCTTCGATAAGCTCAACAAAAATTCCGCCAAGTCCGAAAAGTATGGTCTGTCCAAAAGTAGGATCAAGTTTTCCGCCAACAATAACTTCAACACCATTAACAAATCTCTGAACCATGATACCATCTATTCTTGCGCCGCGGACTTTTTGTTTTATATTGCTTATTATTTTTGCAAAAGCTTTCTGTAGCTCATCGTCATTTTGAATTCCAAGAATAACTCCTCCAATATCAGTCTTGTGCACAACTTGTTTAGACACGACTTTCAGTGTGACTGGATATCCGATATTGTTTGCAGCTATGACAGCCGCATCGGAATTTTTTGCGAGATACGATTTTACGAAAGGAATTTTGTATTTCTCCAAAAATTTTTGCGACTGAGAAATATCTAAGACTCTTTCCATAACAATAATTTATCTCCTTAGAAAATTAACTTTGCTCTATGGTTCTTGGGTTTTTGTATAGCTTACCTGCTTACTTAATTAGCATTGGTTTGCAGATGATTTCCACATCTGGCTATGTTGGTGTTCTGTTCCTTATGACACTCGAGTCCGCGCTTCTTCCAGTACCGAGTGAGGTCGTCCTTCCTTTTGCTGGTTACCTTGTGTCATTGGGACAATTTAATTTTTGGCTCGTCGTCCTTTTTTCCACAATCGGAAATCTTATCGGCTCGATAATTATTTACTATCTTGGAATTTACGTCGGGCGTGCTGCAATTCTAAAATACGGAAAGTATATTTTGTTGAGCAAGAATCATCTCAAACTTGCTGAGGAATGGTTCAAGAAACATGGAGAAAAAACTGTTTTCATCTGTCGAATGCTTCCGATAATCAGAACAGTAATTGGATTTCCAGCTGGACTTGCGAAAATGGATTTCAAAAAATTTTCAATATACACTTTCTTCGGATCAATCCCGTGGAATATTTTTCTTGTCTACGTTGGTGTGTGGCTCGGGAATAATTGGTCGTCGTTAGAAAACTACAGTAAGTGGATTAATTTGTTGGCTGCTGTAGCTGTAGTTCTGTTTGTTGTTTGGTTTATTCTTAGCAAGAGAAGAGAAAGGAATGAAGCGTGCAAAGGAAGAATACAAAAAACTAACTGATAAGGTTTCAGAAAGAATCAAAAAACGATTAAGAGTTGAGAGATAAATCACTAAAAAAGTAGCCCCGCCCAGATTCGAACTGGGGTTACCGGGTATCTTCTCGTCATTTCGAGTTCTGCGCTTTAGATCACTGATCCAAAGCCCGATGTATCCAATGGAGTTATTAACTCCATCCTTGGCCTCTAGACGACGGGGCTCTCAGTAAAACTAATTTTGTTATGAAGTTATAAAATCTTCTGGTTTAAGTATATTGTATGTCGCAACAAAATCGTCCGATTCTTACTCTTGTTCTAATTGCTATTATGACTGGAATTTTTTTCATCGAACCCTTTCTTCCACTGCAAGATCTCGCGTTGATTCCAGCAACAGTAGAACAAACGCCGTGGACAATGTTGACTTCTGTATTTCTTCACTGGAACCTGCAGCACATTTTCCCCAACATGCTCGCACTTTTCTTCTTTGGAATTGCTCTCGAGTCAAGAATAGGTTGGAAGAATTTCTTGCTTATTTTTCTCGTCTCTGGAATATTCGGATCAGTTGGTTTCATTTTGACTGCACCTAATCCAACGACTGCGGCACTCGGAGCTTCTGGAGCAGTATACGGAATTATCGGAACGTTGTTGATCATCGCGCCGTTTGCAATGGTGTGGGCAGGATTCATCCCTCTGCCGATGTTCATCGCCGGAATACTTTACGGAGCCACGGAAATCCTCGGACTGTTCGGACCGCAGACCGACATTGCACGTGGCGCACACGTCGGCGGACTCTTTTTCGGAATTGCTTACGGATTCTACCTGCGTTGGAAATTTTCTCGAGAGAATGTTTTGCTAGTGAAGTAAGAAAAGTATAAAAAGAATTACTCCCAATCTTCAAACTGATAACATGCCAGTAGTTGGATTCACATTAAAGAATGTAGAAGCTAACAGGACAAAGGAACAGATAATGACTGGAAACATAAACATAAACTCTTCGAACAAAATCGATAGCGTTGAAGAAAAAGAAATTTCTGTCTTCAGCAAAGATCCCTTGCTTAATATTTCTTTTGAATTCAAAACAGAATTTGACAAACTTGGCAAAGTCGAGATGCAAGGCGAAGTTTATTATTTGTCTGATGACAACAAGAAAGTTTTGAAAGACTGGCAGAAAAATAAAAAACTTCCTACAAACGTTGATGTAGAAGTCCAGAATTTCTTGTTCAGGAAATGTTTGACTCTTGTGAACAGTGTTTCCGAAAATATGGAACTGCCTCCTCCAATAAATTTCCCGATGGTCGTTCCGAAAGAAAAAGAGGAAGAAGAAAAAAGCAAGTACATTGGATGAACTAGATGGTTTTCGAGACCTACATACTGTACGCCCAACATCTGATTGTAAACTATTCCTATGCCGCGATTTTTCTTGTCAGCGTTGTTTCGAGTGCGACAATTTTTCTTCCAGTTCCTCTTATCGCTCTAGTTTTTTTCGCCGCTGAACTCGGACTCAATCCTTTACTCGTCGGCGTGCTTTCCGGAGTCGGCTCTGCAATTGGAGAGTTGACTGGATATCTTTTGGGAGCGGGTAGTGAACACGTCATCGAAACTGAAAGTAAGAAATTGAAGACAAAAAGTCAGCACAAGACGCTCCAAAAAATGGACAAGCTTTTCCTCAAGTACGGCTTTCCGATAATTTTTATCTGCGGTATCTTACCGTTTCCGTTCGATTTCATTGGAATAGTCTCGGGCGCGACGAACTACAGCGTGAAAAAATTTATGATTGCCACAATACTGTCAAAAGTTTTGAAGTACGTCCTAATTGCATACGCTGGAGTTCTCTCGTTGCCGTTTCTACAATTCTTGTACAATGAAGTGGTTTGAATGCAGTACAAACAAGTTATTGTTGTTCGCAGAGATTTGGATTGGACGAAAGGAAAAATCGCTGCACATTCTGCACATGCTGCAATCTCTGCGATACGACTCGCTGATGAAAAAGTTATAGAAGGTTGGATTTCTTCTGGTGGAAAAAAAATTGTAGTCCGAGTTGAAAGTTTACAGGAGTTGAAAGACATTTACAAAAAAGCAAAACAAAAAAAATTACCAGTAGCAATGATAAGCGATGCTGGAAAAACTCAATTGAAAAAAGGAACTGTGACTGCATTGGGAATTGGACCAGCCGAAGAAAAAACTGTTGACAAAATTACTGGAAAACTAAAACTTCTGTAGTTCACTGAAAAGCCGGAGTGTAAGAAAAGATTCCATAAGTCAGATTCATTCCGAATATGCACATCATTGCTTTCTCTGTCGCTAGATCGAGTTCCGAAAGTGTTGTTCCCTGAATCACTACAGAATAATTCACATATTGCACACTCATGTTCGTCGCGACCGGCGTTGTTAATAAGAAAATTTTTCCGTTCGTCAAGGTTCCTTCTGTATTTGTCGAACTGTTTAGAAAATCACCATTCAGTGCCGGAACGACTGAGCCGCGAATGGGTTCGATGTAGTAGTAGGTTGTCAGTTTGTATGCAAGTTCTGTCACTTCTAAATTCGCGTAGCTTGGAACGTTGGTGTTTTGATTCACATAAATTGTGATGTTGGTGAGGAAGTAGTTGTGAAATTCGTCGTATATCGCTTTACAATCGATTGGTGATGTAGGAACATTGACTGCATTTCTCAAATCCGCTCTGAATTTGAAGTCTACCCCTCCAAAATGCCAAGCGTTTATTGGAAATAACAGATAAATCAAACTAGACCAGAAAGTGTAAATCAAACTCAAAAAAATTATTGTCAAAACTACAAAACCAATCAAATATTGAACTCGTGTTTTGGACAAAGTAATTTTCATTTTATTTCGACCCCACATTTATTAGAACATTCAAGAAAGTTTCGTTTCTAAAACCTTGGACGATTTGTTTTTCATTAATAACTATCGATGGTGTGGTAGTTATGTTGTATGTTGATTCCAAAAGACTGATAATTCCTAAGTCTAAACCTTGATCAACTGCAAAAATCATTATGTGGGAAGGATTCGATTTCTTTACAGAATCTAGAACCAAACCTTGGGCAACGCATGCATCACAGTTTCTGACATTGTAGAAAAAAAGAATTGTCGTGATGTTTTGATTACAATTTTCTCTTAAGTTTCTCATCTGCAACCAGAATTGTAAGTTAACAAGCGTGTACTGTGTTTTCAGTTCTGTGATTTGATTTTGTTGAAATTGATTCGTCAATTGGAAATTGTTTATCGTGTTTTCTAAATTTCCTGCTTCTTCAGAAAATTGTGTAGAACGCTCCAACGAAACTGTGCACAGGATTGATTGATCTTTCAACGAAGATGTGAAAGAATTTTCAAGAGACAAACTAGAAAATTGATTTTGAAGACTGCTTATCTGAGATTGTAACATTGCAACCCTTGTTGAATCCAAAACCCATCCAACAGCTAGCCCACTCAAAAAAACTAATGCAGTCAGTATTGCTGCGCCAATTAAAACTTTTTTATTCGCCTTTACCATTTTGTTTTTACTCCTATTAGTTCTCTGAACATACTAGTTATCCAAACTGCTGCAAGCAACATGCTGTAGAAAATCATCTGTATGAAAAAAATTGGAATTGTTTTCAGCGTCAGTCTTTCTTTTGACACGACATAGCTTTGGTAAGTTAGCGCAAAGAAGAGGGCGATGTTAAGTCCCCAGAGTATTGTCATAGTATCTATGAATGATAGTGGTGCATCCAATGTCGAAAATGGTATGTTAAACACTCCACTAATCTGTACGATATTTAACATGTGATAAACTGTAGATGCTACATAAAAAAGTGTAGCGGCTGTGAAAAAAATTATGAAGCCGATAAAAATCATGTAAATTGGTAATGCGAATAAGCCGAGATTACCATATTTGCTGTTGAAGTAAAGGTGTTTGTACTTTCTGCTGTTATTCAAGAATCCTTGATACCATCTCACTCTTTGTCTGAAAAATTGTTTGAGTGTTTCTGGAGCGCATGTGTGTGTGTAAGCATTGGACGACACTTCAATTTTGTATCCTTTGTCCTGCAAGCGCATTGCAATCTCCATGTCTTCTGTCAGATTGTCCACTTCGAATCCTCCAAGTTTTCTGATTACTGAAGTTTTGTAAAGAGCAAAAGCGCCTGGTACAACAAAAACCGAATCTAGAAAAGCAAAAATTTTGCGCATCAGTATGTTGTAAAGATATTCTATGAATTGAATGAAACCAAGAACAGTTTTCGGTTTGTAAACTTTGACGCTACTTGTTACAGAAGCGACATTCGGATTGTTGAAGTAACCAACAGTTTTTTTCAAAACATTTTTTTCAGCAAAAGAATCTGCATCCATGCAGACAAAAATTTCTCCTTTTGTTTTTTTCAACGCGAGATTCAGTGCAGTTGCCTTACCTCCGTTTTCTTTGTGGAATACTCTTACCCCGAATTTTTTAAAACTGTCCATAATTTTTCCAGTATTGTCAGTACTCCCATCGTCAACAGCTATTATATCCAAAAGTTTTTTTGGATAATTCAAATTCAAAATTGTGCGAATTGTTTTTGCAATTGTTTTCTCTTCGTCCTTTGCAGGAATCGCTATTGTAACACTAGGTAGTTTTTTTGCTGAAGGATCGATAGCCATTCTTCTTCTATTCGGCCAATAAGACAAAACGTAAACGAAGAAAACGTACAGTACGAGAATTGAACCAACGACTGACATTATCTGCAAAAATGAAAGCATTTTTTTTCACTATCCAATTTAAATTTCGGTTTCCTTATTTAAGTTGTAAGAACATGAAAACTTTTAAAACATTTACATTGTTGTTTTTTTTCTTACTGATACTTTTTTCTGTGTACATTTACACACTCTCTCTGCAAAACAAAGCATACTGGTGGGATGAAGCAGTCTATCTTGGATTGGCAAAAAATGTTTTCACGAATCACACTTACGGAATAAATGTTCCATCGTACAATGAAATATTTCGTCCACCTCTCTTCCCAATTTTACTCTCGACAGTAAGTTCTTTTGGTGAAAACGTTGAAAGAATTTTTTCTCCAGTTTTCTATTTTCTTTCAGTCATCGTGACTTATTTTTTTGCGAGAAAACTTTTCGGAAAAGACACTGGTCTTCTCTCTTCAATTTTTCTTGCAACATCTCCGCTTCTGATTTTTTTCTCCTCAAAGATTCTTACTGAAAGTTTGTCTGTGTTCCTCTTCATTTCTTCTATGTTTGCTTTTTACAAAAGTTTTGAAAATAGAAAATTCTTAGTTTTGACGGCTGTTCTTACTGCACTAGCTATACTTGCACATTATCAAGAAGCTGTTCTTTTCGTTATTTATGCAGTCATATTATTTACAAAAACCAAAAAACAAATTTCGAATTTATTTTTTTCAAAAACTTTTTTGTTAGCTATTTTAGTTTTTGTTGCAACACTTTTTCCATGGCTAATTTTTAGTTTTGAAAGTTACGGTTCAATTTTTGGTGCAGTACAAGATTCATTAAGCCAAATAACTACGAACACTTTTTTCTATGCTCCTGCAGATTTTTATTTACGAAATATTTCTTTCCTTGGATTGCCAATAATTTTCTTTGTACCTGCTTTGTTTTTCTACAAAAAATTTGGTGAGAAGGAAAAAGTCATTTTAATTTCCGCAATTGTTATCTTCCTAATTTTTTCATTTGCTATTTCTAGAAAAGAAGAACGGTATCTTCTGCCTTTCAGTCCAATATTTTACATTTTTTCAGCAGTCGGATTTTCTAAATTAGAGAAGTTATTAAACAGAAAATATTTCAAATTAGTAGCAATCGCTTTTGCACTTCCAGGATTAGTTGTTGGTGTTGCAGCGATTCAATTCAATTATCAAGCTGGACTCCAAATAAAACAGGCAGCAATTTTTCTCGAACAGTTTCCAGACAAATACGTTGTTGCAGAAAATTATCCAGTGATTAACTATGTCTCTGGGAAAGACGTGTTCCCTTTTCCATCCGACTATTCGGTATTCCAAAACCTAACCAGCACATATAACATACACTACGTTGTCGTTGACAGTGCAGAACTTTACCAGTCTCCTTCGTACGTTAGTAATCTAGTCAACCAATTTCCGACAATCGCTACTTTCGGTTCTTCGCTGCAGTCTGAAGTTAGAATTCTGAAAATTCAATAATTTGTTGAAATTCAAATTCGTAATTTTTTGAACTCAACATCAAAAGGAATTGAAAGTTTTTTCCATTTGGGAGCTGTCCCAAAAGATTTTGAAAAATTGAGAATCATGAATCCGATTGGTTCGCGAGTCTTTGCGTCCAATCTGATCCATATATCGTCGTCCCTGTTTGATGGGGTGAAAAAGCCTTCTGTGTTTCGTATAGTGAACTCTAGAATATCTCCTTCCTTGTCGAACCAAAGTCTCAAATTTTTTTCCATACTATCTCGCCCTTCTTTATTCTATCAGTGAAATATGAAGTTAATACTTCACCGTCTCTATTTAAAACTTTCACGACGACAAGCATGTACTTTTCAGTCACTGGTGTGTGCCTATAG
>DAIDAX010000050.1 GCA_027310405.1 bacterium
GGATAGATGAGTAGCTGATCTAATTGTTCAAGAATTCGAGTTGCCCTGGTGTATCCAACCCAACGATCCGACTGGCAGAACTCGATCCTTTCCGGAGTAGGAAGAGTCAGTACGTCAGCAACCTCCTCATTTAGATGCGCGAATTTAGTCATCAATTCATCGTCTCAGTGAGATCTCATCGAAGGGCTCAATATCTTGCGCAAAAGGGTCATCTTCATTGGCAACGGAAGCTGACTCGATCAGCGGGAAAGAGCTCGACTTTAAAGTCAAATTGGCGTTAGATTTTCCTGTGTTTGGATTAGCCCCGTTCATAGAGGGATTTCTTGTAGCCTGACGGCGAGCAGCTTTAGTCTTGTGTTTCGCTTCTTCAATACGAGAACGCATTCGTCCCAAGGCCTCAAAGATCATGTTTTCATCGACATCTTCTTTCCCTTGAGTTTTCAGTAACTGCTGAACTTCTTTTAGCTCCCACACGCTCATCGCGGGTTGGCCAATATTTCGATAAGGGATGACAACATACCTGTTGTCAGCAG
>DAIDAX010000051.1 GCA_027310405.1 bacterium
GGAGTACCTCCCACCTCTCCCGGTCCCAAGCCTGTCAGTATCTCTTGGGCGCCTGACGATTAAGTCGTTAGATTTCCCAAGAGACTTAGCAGGCCGGCTACGGACCCTTTAAACCCAATAATAACGGCTACCACTCGGGCCGCCGGTGTTACCGCGGCGGCTGGCACCGGTCTTGCCCGGCCCTTGCTAACCGCTGTTATTTGGACAGCGGGACAGCCAGTACTAGGTACTGGCACTCGGGGTCCCCTTATCGCTATTTCTAGCAGTGTAAAGTTTTCGCGCCTGCTGCACCCCGTAGGGCCTGGATTCATGTCTCAGAATCCATCTCAGGGCTCTTGCTCTCACAACCCTTACCCGTCGTAGGCTGGTAGGTACGTTACACCCACTACAACCTGATAGGCCGCAGACCCATCCTTGGGCGCCGGAGCTTTCGACCATAGGGCATTCCAGCGTCTATGGTCTATCCGGTATTAGTCCCAGTTTCCCGGGGTTATGCCAGACCCAAGGGCAGGTTATCCGCGTGTTACTGAGC
>DAIDAX010000052.1 GCA_027310405.1 bacterium
GATGTACACGATCCGTGGGCTGATAAAATTGAAGTACTCGAAGAATATGGAATAGAATTGACCGATTCACTTGACGGAGATGATTTAGGCAAATACGACGGATGTATTATTGCTGTTGCTCACGACATGTTTAAAAAATTGTCTTTTGAAAAGTATAAGAGTAACGGATTCGTACTTTTTGATGTGAAAGGATTACTTGGAATAAATTCGAATGCAAAAAGATTATGAAATTAAAATGAAAAATTATAGATCTACAATTGGAAATTGATGAGAGATTTGGAAAAATTTGGAAAAAGATTAAAAGAAAATATTTTTTTACTGTTATATTTTTTCATTGTTAGATCAATCCTTACTTAGGCGAGATAGTAAGTTACCGAAGAACAAAAGGTATTTATTAAAAAGATCTCTTGAAGTGAAGCGAATATTATGTCCGATCGGCTTAAAATCAACAAAACGCAATAGTTAACTTTATTTTTATCATTTATTATTTATGAATTTTTTAGTTACCGGCGGTGCGGGATTTATAG
>DAIDAX010000053.1 GCA_027310405.1 bacterium
GTGTTTTCTGATTGAGGAGCGAGGCCAATAGTGATGTGCGGTGGATCTTGGTCAAAACAATAACTCACCGTAAATCTAGTTTCTTTTTCTGGAAAGATTGCGCTGAAACTAAATTCAAATCCAGGGAATAATTTTCTAAATTTAATAGCAAATCGTTGATAATCCTTTACTGTCAAAAATTGCCGCGCTGCATAGTTTAAATTCCAGAAAAATGATAATCGATCCATAAATCAGCCCTTTTGTTTATGATGAGATAATACAGAACTAGTATTAAAAAATTATTAATAGATTTCAATTAATTTCTTTTTAAGAATTTGTCTTCTACCAGTGGTAATTTAACGACTTTAAGAGAGAGAATAGATTTTTGGATGGGGTGGGTGTTAACCGAATAGTAGAAAATTCGGGCCGTAGTGAATATTCACGGCGGATTTTTTCGAATAAATTAGCCACGTTTTGTGGGTTATTGAGTAGAGTCGCTTGCATTTTTTTCTTATCTGTTGTGGGTTGATAGGTTTTTAATACAACGT
>DAIDAX010000054.1 GCA_027310405.1 bacterium
GTTCGTGGTAATCGATCAGCATCGTGTTCAGGTCTTCTGGTTTGATACGTTGTTGTAGATCTTTTAAGATTTCTGGAATCTGATCTTCAACTTCAAACAGTTTCTGTATCATATGATTTCTAAGTTTTGACGAATGATGTCGGGTACGAAATTGTTGTTGATTAAAAAGAACGCTATCTTCAATTGGTTGGAGATTGGACTCATTTCAGGTGGATAGTCAGCGTTGAACTTTCCATCTGCACCTGCAATGTTTAATTTTTCATCGATGCTCAACCAGTAGGATTTGAAATCCAATGTCATCGTATAGTATTCGAACTTCTTCTTGATGGTGCTACTGGCGTATCCACCTCCACTGTAATCATTGACTTCGGCGCTGATACACGCTTGTATGTTTAAATTGAACGCTAGCGCAAATATGACTTTGATGACTTCTACATCTTGGTCTTGAAACCTAACAACTTGTTTTAAAAATTCCATAAACAATGGTTGAATTAAACAACTTTTTTGTTAACTTGTTTCAAATC
>DAIDAX010000055.1 GCA_027310405.1 bacterium
GTCCTATAATTAATATGTTAACATAAATATTCCAGCTAGTTTTATGATTGATGTAATTGAGTCTGAATTCCATATGAAATTTTGTTGTTCATTCATTGAGAATTCTATAAATAGAATAAGAATAGCATCAATAAAAGCAAACGCTTTATAACCCGCGTCTCAGCCCGACCGCTATCTTCGATGCGGTCGTGTGATGAGGTTATTGGGTTTGGTTTTTCAGAAGAAATTTTTCATTAAAGTTGATTTGCAAAACAAAACTGATCCCGCAAAAAAGCACGGGACAGGTTTATAAAAATAAAGTTGCGTTGATAAAGTTCGCATTGTTGTTCTTGGCAGCGGGCTAAACGCAACGCCGTTAGCCACTGATTTGTTTTTCTAATAAATAATTTTATTTTTGTGGTATTACGAAAAGTTATACCGGAATAAAAATGGCGAACACAATGAAAATTGCAATATCTATCGACAAAAAGGTTCTTAGCAGAGTTGATAGACTAGTGAAGAATAAGACGTTCACTAATCGAAGT
>DAIDAX010000056.1 GCA_027310405.1 bacterium
GCCATCATCATGCGCCGCACAGAGGGGTTGATAAAAATGGCGATTCATCCGCAAACTCGACAAATTCTGGGCGTTCATATTCTTGCGCCGAACGCCGGAGAGTTGATAGCCGAAGCAATGATGTTGGTGAAAAATAAAAATACTATTGATGATGTGACGAGTTCTTTGCCGATGTTCCCGACTCTTTCGGAAGCGATAAAATTGGTCGCTTTATCCTTTACAAAAGATATTAGTAAATTAAGCTGTTGTATATGAACAAAATAAAAATTCAAGAATTATCAACGCCCGGCTGCAGCCACTGCGCCGCCGCCAAGAAAACCCTGGAGAGCGAGATAAAGCCCAATTTCCCAAATGTGGAAATTGAGTATGTTGATATGCTCTCCGAAGAAGGCCAAAAAATAGTTCAGCAATACGGCATTATGTCCTCGCCGGGCATAGTTGTGAACGGCGAGCTTTTCTCTATGGGCGGGCTTGATAAAGATAAACTGATTGAGAAGATTAAAGCTCTCGGCTAGTACTGATC
>DAIDAX010000057.1 GCA_027310405.1 bacterium
AGGTTATATGATGAGAAATTGTATGTCTAAACAATTTATCCATGGAACAATTTATGTTTATGTTTCATTACAATATAATAAAAAGAGGATTAATTTACAATATAGAAAGGGGCAATTAATTCAATCCCTAGGTAAAGCAAATACAGCCGTTATTGACATTTTTGAAGAACCGGTGAAGATATTAACCCAAAGATTTGTTAAATTTCCATCATTGGAGTGGAAAAAGGAAAGATATGACATTATTGAAAAAAAATAATTTTGATAATTCAAAAAATCATATTACATTTGTGGTAAAATAAGATATATGGAAGATAAGAGGAATAATCAAATTCACATTGGGCATGGAGATTTTACATCAGTTAAAACAAGTTTAACGGTAAAAATGGATGAACATTTCACCTTAATAACGGAAAGGGGACCAATTGATTTGAAGGTGGAACTTACCGCAGATTTTGCTACAATCCCAAGTGAATATCATGAAGTTTTTATGAATGTTTTAACCTCCAAATACCTTAATAAGGT
>DAIDAX010000058.1 GCA_027310405.1 bacterium
CTCCGAAAGCGGCTTGCCTGTAAGCATTTCCCCGCTGAGATATGTTGCATCAAAAAGATTTATCTGGATGGGGATTTTTTCCACCATCTCCTCTATGTCGTATTTCCTCTGTATCCTCTGCGAGAGCTGCTGGAAAGGCAGGGGCTTTCCTCCGCTCATTCCGAGGGTCTCGCCCTCTATCACGCACTCTTCAGCGAGAATTCCTTTTTTGCAGAGCGCGACCAAGTCGGGAAATTGTTTTGTGACATTTTCAAGGTTTCTCGTAAATATCCATATCTCGTTTCCCTTCTTCTCGATAACGGTACGCATGCCGTCATATTTGTACTCAAGCGAGGGGTTTTCAAAACTTTCCAAGGCTTCTTTAAGCGAAGGAGACTTTTCCGCGAGCTGCACCATCATGGGCTTTCCGAATTCTATCCTGACTTTTTTCAGCCCGCCCTCGCCTCTTGTTTTTGCGATAGCGGCAATCCCCCCGTAATCCGGGTTCAGGAACCAGGCGTTCTCCACCATCTCCGCTCCAA
>DAIDAX010000059.1 GCA_027310405.1 bacterium
GGATTATATTGCGTTACAACTTCGTCAAGGAACAGCCTGATTCCGAATATCTTCCCGCCCATGCGGATATGGGAACCGACCTTCTGTCCTCTGCCTTTGTCTGTCTCGGTTTTCATGCGCCCGCCGCCCATCATCCATGACGGCCTGCCCATATGGGAGGAAAGGTGCAAAGGGTCGTCCACAAATGCAAAAAGCTTTTTCGGGGCAGCATGTACGAGCGCGCTCTCCTCATAATGATGCATCGCCATTTTTCCGACCTTATTTGAATTTGCTTTCAAAATAATTGTAGAGCTTTGCGAAAACGAACAATCCCACGGATGCGCAAACAAACGAGTAGGCAAGCCCGACGAACGCGCCCGCATAAGTTATGCTGTATCCCGGATGGATGCTTCCATAAACTTCCATCATCGCCCTTCCAAGGCCTGTTGTCACAGACAGCAATGTTGTCCCGAATATGGACAGCCCCCAGACAATGCCGCCGGACAGGGCAAGCGCCTTTGCATTCAAGCTCATTCAATC
>DAIDAX010000005.1:0-5286 GCA_027310405.1 bacterium
GATGGAAGCAACTGAATTGGAACAGAGACTTGGACTTTCTAGGTTGCAAAGACCCGCAATGTTCTACAAACCCCTGCATTTTATGAGAAAATGGGATCTGTTGCATGTTACCAAAACAGTTTACTTGGATGATAAAGGAAAGAAACACTTCAAAACAACTTACGAATTGACTCCAACGATGTTCTATCATTATTTGGAAAAAAATTTAGTTGATGTATGCAGAACAGAGATCGAAATGGTATGAAGTGCCCGGTGTGCAAAAAGAATACTTTGAAGTTTATCCCATGGTTGGGCATGATGTACAGATGTAGCAATTGCAATTATCAGGGACCACTCTATATTTCCAAAAAGAAAAAGTGAGAAGCGAACTCGAATCTGTATAGTGCATTAAAGTGGATGTCTAACGAGCAAATTTTCGTTGTAAGCTCTCTGCAAAAATCTTCTCGCGTCCTCTTCGGTTGGAAATTTTTCTGGAGCAGTTTTTGAAACCGGTCCTGCCAGCAGCCACTCAGTCCTCCCGACATAACGGAAGCGAATGCTACAAAAAGTTCGGAGATCGTCAACAATCTGCAGAGAGTTATCCACCTTTTCTACAGCCATAAAGGCAACCTATATACTTTATTATATATTTGCGTGAGAATAAATGCTGAGTTTTCCAATTTTACTAAGAAAAGGGTTAAATCGACCATTTTTCAAGAAATATGTTAGACGTATAACAGTTACTTAAGTTAACCTATATTCTGCAAAATATATATGCGTGAGTATATCACTTAATTTTGTCGATCAATTCTGCCAGTTCGAAGTCCCACTCCGACAGTGCCTGGATGCTGTGCGAAAAAATATCGAGTCTAACGACGTTGTACATGAAAAGTAGGATGTTGGGATGGTGCCCGTAGTTCTCCGCAATGTCTCCGACCTTGTTTATGAAAGTGAGAGCTGCCTTGAAATCTTTGAACCGGAACGTCTTGCTTATTGAGGGTAGGCTAGTAGCCTTATCTTTGTCCAGTTTCCAACCTTTTAGGCGAGTGAGACTTTGTTGGATCTCAGAGTCAGTTAGTTTTCTCGGTTTTTCTTCCACGGAGCTATTTCCCTAAGGAAAATTAAGAGAATTTATATACTTCATTATATATGTTTGTGAGAATAATGGCCGTTTTCGAAGAAATTTTGATACAATGAGGGTTACAAAAACAGCTACTACAGAAGAAAAAACCTTATATGTGATTGTTATACGTCTAACATAAAATGAGTAAGAATTGGTAGAAAAAGTAAATTTTTCAGATTTTAGATATATATAGTGTAAAATATAGTTTAGTGAGTCTACATTTGTGTCAAAAACAGAAAATTGATCAGAAAAAGAAGCGAAATAGGGCAAATTGCGATAGTGAGCAGTTTTTGGTCGTTTGGGGTACCCCATACAAGACGGGCTAATGTAGAGTGAGAGTTAGTAAGATCTGGTAGGACAGGAAAATCGAAAAAGATAAGTACTAGTGCGACTAAATATAGTCTAGATATTGTGTCTTGGCTAGATAAATTACGCAATCTATTGGGTGGTCGCAAAGAGACTGTAGCGATTGAATCGCAAGTACCTTCGATACCATCGCAAGTACCTACGATTGAATCGGAAATTGAACCAGTTCCAACTGAATACGCTTCAATTGAAAAGGACTCTTACCAACTTGGACTAGCTGCAGGCTACACAGGAAAGAGCATAAAGGACATAGAATCCTCACTCAACCGGATTGAAACTCAGATGGCCACAAAGGACTGGGTCAACAACAAGATGCAAGAACAGTATCTGGCGATCATGGAATTCCTTAGAAAACACGAAGAAAACGAGCAGAAGAGGTTCGAACTCCTCGGAACAAGCGGTGGAATGGCTTCATCAACTATTCCTAAACTTCAGGCGATCGGTTCAGTTATTTTAAGCCAAGAAATACCTCTTTCGCCAAGAATGGAACAAGCTCTTAAGATTATCCATGAATCTAGAGAAATAAGTTTTGAAAATCTTGCCTTCAAACTTGCTACGAACATTGAAGACGTTCGGGGACTACTTTCTGAAATGTCAAGAAGGACAAAGTTGATTGAGCGTTTCAAGATCAGTCGCAGAGGTTGGGTTCGCTATAAAGGCGAAAATTAGCGATTGAATCGCAAGTACTAACGATTTAAAGCGATTTGGAGCACTTTTAAGCGATTGATAGCGAAAACGGAGCAAGAAAAAAAGTTAAAACAGGTTTAACCCCATTTCGAATTACAATGCGGGCAAACCTGAAGCTTTTCATGCACGCCAGCCTTGATCAAGGTATGGCAATGCGAACAAGGTACGTTAACCTTTGCAATATACTGACTGAACTTTCCCAAGCACTCACCCCAAAGAGATATACATTATTATATACTTCTTAGAATATAAAGGTTGGGCTTTTTTATGGGGATTCCTAAAGTTTTTATAGCTTTTATAACACTGTTTAAGTCATAACGTCGCTTTGAACTGACGTTACATAATTTATCAACTCTCACTTGATTTTCGATTTCCTTAGGAGGGAAAGCTATAAAAGTTCCTATTACTAAGATAGTAATAGAGATTCATGCCAGAGCCAAAAAAGAAGAACCGTACAGTAGCAAAGGGAATTGACTTTAACAAAATCATGAAGATCTGGGCTGTCCTAAAAGATGCGAATGACTGGATTCACATAAACGAAATCTCACGCAGGACAAGAATAAACAACGTCACCGTGCGCTGGTATCTTGACAAGTACTTCCAAACCGAGATTGAGGAACAGAAACTGACGGAAAAAATAAAATTACGTTTCGTCAGACTGAAGTCAACCTCCAATCTTGCAGGATTTATCCGGTTTCTTAAGACTAAACAGGCGATACAGAATGCAAGATGAAGCTACAAAAATAAAGGAAGTTCTTGAAAAGTTTTCTGCAGAGTATGGGAAACGAAAAGCAGCCAAGAAAGTTGTCTACGAAGAAGGCAAGTGTATTGTCTGCGACAAAGAAGGCATTAAGATAAGTAACTTGAAACCCTTTTACTTATGTCCAGAACATATTCCATTATTTTTCGATGCAACAACTGTGTTTGGAGAGCACCAGAAAGAACTTATTGGACAACTCAAATTAACTGCAGAGAAGTTGGGATTTGTCACCAAACCAGAATATCTAGTTCGTCTTGGAAAGTCGAGAGGACACATAGATTTAGTTATTCAGAATGCAGATGGCAATTTCGGAATAGAAGTTATTAACGATATCTACTTACCAAGGAGTAAAAAATCAAGGTTGTACAGAAAAACTGTAAACTATTCGCGCCGAAAAATTAAGATCCTCGGAAGAGGAGCAATTGTTTTCACGAACTACTTGAACAAAGTAGATGAAAATTTCATGAAGAAACTTCTAAGTAACAAGCGAATAAAAATCTATCGATAAGAAGCTAACTACAGATTAGGCTACTACGTCAGGGAGTAACTGTTGAAGGAATAATCCGATTTCTAGGAGTAAAGGAAAAGCTGCAAAGGCTAAACAAGAAGCCAAAGTACCAACGCCTTTGAGATTGTTTATTATCGAGAAATAAAAGTTTTTATCAAACAAAAATAAAAACTATTTCATGAAAAAAACATGGCTAAGTAATCTTCTTGCCACTCTTCTTTTTGTTGACGCTGCACTTAACATTTTATCCGGTGTAAATATTCTTAACAGTCTTCTGATTGTGCCTTATGTGGTTGCTGGATTTGGGGTTTATAAAACTAAAAATTGGGGATTTATTTTAGCTGCAGTAATGGTCTCTATTTCTTTAGCAATATCCGTCATCGGTTCAATAATTTTGAACACGACAAATTATTTCATATCTTTAGAATTTCCTATCTTAGTTGCAATTTTGATTCTTTTAATCTACTTTTTTATGAAAAAACGAAATCAGTAATATGAAAAATGTACTCTGAAGGATTAATCTTGTAAAGATTTATTATTGTGAATAATAAAGAGAAATTATGAATATACAAGAATTGGCTTACGGAATCTTTTTTCTGATTGTCTCGATCGCGGGGTTTTTAGTGAGGAAAAAATTGATTGACTATATTAAAAGAAGAATCCTGAAAACACAACCACAACCGGGAATGTTAAATCTAAAAAAGAAATTTCGTTCTGAACTCCACGAAGGCTTTGCAGTATATTACGAAATAACTCTTACCATTTCGCTTGGGATCTTTTTTGTGATTGGGATTCTTCTTTTCATAGGTGGATTGATTCAATGAAGACTGTTACAATAATTGCTATAATTTTCGCCATAATTTTCATTGTCGGTATTCCAGCTGCAATAAATTATGTTGCTTCTCTAGAACCACAAGCACAAACAACGCCGGAAAACCAACTTGCTAATTACTTCAACATATTTTCTGCGACTCAAAATCTACATTTGACATATGACTTTCACTATCCTGGACTTGTTGAACAAAATGTTAGTTTATACAAACTTAATAACGCAATGAAACTTCAAGCTCCAATGATAGGAGCTAGTACAACAGCTTTGTATTATTTAATTTCAGATAAAGAAGCTGTGTGCTCATCGAATGCAACTGGAGGAATTATATGCTATGGCGGTTTAGTTCCAAGTAGCAGTCAAACCCTGTTTGCCCCAGTTGAGTTTTTGACGATTACACCAGACCTCAAAAATGTAGGTTCACCAATCAATATCTCAACTGGTACATCCAAACAAATTTTGGGTAGGCCATGTGACGATTTTGTTATGATTCTAGCCCCAATGCAGGCAGAAGCAATACGTGGGATGGGCCCAGATGGATACAGAGCAAGTAGTTTTAATATAACAACTCTGACGTACGAAGTTTGCATTGATAGACAATACGGATTTGTAGCACTTGGAAACTTTTCGGAAGTAATGCCCGTTTCTGGACAAACTCCAATTAACCTACAACTTGCATTATTCGAAGCTACGAAATTTTCTAGTGATGTAACAGCTAGCGATGTAGCCCTGCCTACTGGTGTAACTGGTTAATTTTAGAAAATTTTCATCCGATTGCATCTGGTAGAAATTGTTGAAGGTATAATCCGATTTCCAAAACAACAGGAACTACAGCGAGAACAAACACCGACAGCGCAGAACCAATTCCTTTGAGGCTCACTCGTTTCGCCTTCTGCCAGATGCTCTTTACATAAGTGTCGAAAACTTTCACGAGCGATGCGTCAGCGCTCCACAGAGAGGTCGTTTCGAATCCCTCCCTCTTACTCGGATCATGGTCGAGTCTCAGAAGAATTTCTTTTCCGTCAACGTCGACA
>DAIDAX010000005.1:5386-30497 GCA_027310405.1 bacterium
TCCTCGGATGAATTCTCGCTTCGAACCAACGAACGTCGCATCCGCGGTCGACATACCACTTTATACGCAGGAAATTTTCTTTCGTCGGTTTCGTGAGTCCCAGAACATGAACTTTTACTTTTCTCCTCGCTGCGTTTTTCAATGCAATTCTCAAAATCGGAGAGCGAGTGTACTCTCTCGTCACTCCGTAGATGTATTTTTTCGCAGACTTTACCATTTCTGCAGACTTGTCGAAAAACGCGACCCAAGTTTTGTTCTCGCTCGCCCAAACTCCTTCCGCAACTTCGGTTTTCATCGGCTTCAGAATTTTCGAAACTCCAAGTGCAAGATTTTCAAGATGTTGCAAACCTTTTTCTCGCTCTGCAAGAAGATGTTTGAAGACAATCTCCGGCTGTACAGCTCTGTACATTTTTGGAGAGTCGAGCAAAACTTCCACAAGATTTTTCTTTGCTAGATTTTCCAACGCGTCGTAAACTCTCGGCATCGGTACATTCGATTTTAGCGCAAGTTCTCTCGCTTTCAACGGTCCGGACAGAACGAGGTTGTAGTAAATTTTCGACTGGTATGTATCGAACCCGAAATCTTTCAAGACAGAAACGA
The DNA here is from genome assembly GCA_027310405.1 of bacterium. Lineage (GTDB taxonomy): Archaea > Aenigmatarchaeota > Aenigmatarchaeia > CG10238-14 > SCSR01 > DAIDAX01. The sequence continues at coordinate 5,987 of DAIDAX010000005.1, forward strand.
TTTCTTCGCCGTCCACAATTGAAACTAATTTTGTAGATTAAATAAGCATGTAGGAGTACTCGAAGTGGTACTATCTTGAATATTTTAATTTTAGAAAAATTGAATATTATTTAATGGCGTTTCCAAAACTGAAGAACAAACACTTAGAGAAATCAATCTACACGGTTGAAGATTGGGCCAAGTACAAAAAAGAATACAGAGAACTCGCAAAAAAAGGTGCACCGAAAAATGTGATTCTATGTTTTTCCAGAAAATTTCTAAAAAGTATTTTACATTCATTCGACACGAAAAAAATTTCTGGACCCTATGGAGATTTTTACGCGATTAAAAAAAGTGACTTTGGTGTAATTGGCCATTTCGGAATTGGTGCGCCAGTTTCGTCAATCATCATGAAGAATTAATTGGACTTGGAGTGAAAAATTTTTTGATTGTAGGCACAGGTGGAGCGATACAAAAAGATTTTAAAATCGGTGACGTTGTAGTTTGCACAAAGGCTATTCGGGACGAAGGAACATCACACCATTATCTTAAATCAACGAAATACGCACTTCCGTCAAAAGTTTTGTCGAATAAAATCGAACAAGCATTACAAAAAGCAAAAATAAAATTCAGAAAAGGATTTAGTTGGACTATAGATGCACCTTACAGAGAAACTGTCAAAGAACTTGTGACATATCGCAAAGAAGGAGTGTTGACAGTCGAGATGGAAGCTTCTGCTTTGTTCTCAATTGGAAAATATAGAAACGTAAATGTCGCTGCAGTTTTTGTAATTAGTGATTTGATTACAGAAAAAAACTGGAAACCCGCATTCGATTCTAAAATTGTGCACAACACTTTAATCAATATTTTTAAAACCGTTGTCAAAAATTTGATTTAGCTGGAATTTTACTCTGCTTCTGGTTTCGGAATTTCTTCTGGAAGTCCTTTACGTTTGCGAATTCCTTTGACAACTTCTTCAAAAAGTTCTCTCGGCAATTTTTCGAAAGTTGTTTCGACCAAAGAATAAAATCCTCTTCCGCTAGTTGCAGATTTCAAACTCGAATCCAGTCCGAAAATGTCGCTGACTGGAATTTTCGCAGAAACAATTGTTGCACCACGTTCTTCACGCATGTCCAAAATTTGTCCGCGTCGATTTTCAACTTCGCGAATAACGTTTCCAACTAATTCAGTCGGCACGTCTATTCGAATAACTTGTTTCGGCTCAAGCATCGTTGCGTTCGCTCTCAACATTCCCTGACGAATCGCCCAACGAACTGCAGGCATTATCTGTCCCTGTCCACGATGAACCGGATCTTCATGCAAATCAACGTCAATCAGTTTCACTTTAACTTTTGTAACAGGTTCTCTTGCAAGTGGTCCATCATCACAAACTTCTTTGAATGCATCACGAACCATTTCGATAACTTCATTTAAAAATTGTACACCTTTTGTCATGTCAAGAAAAACATTTTTGTTATAAATGACTTGTATATTTTTCGCTTCATCGTAATCCATTCCAACTGCTTCTAATTTTTTCCAAAGTTCTATATTTTTCTTTTTAATCTCGATTTCACTGGGAATTTCTCCATCGAGCATCGCTTTGTAAACTCCTTCTTCAAGAGGTTCAACAAGAAAATAAAGTTTGTTGTGTTTGTTCGGAGATTTTCCTTCGATTTCTGGAGAAGGTTCGAAAATAGTTTCACGATAAACGACAATCGGTTTGCTCATCTCAACATCGATTCCCAAATCTCTCAGCTTGTGTTCGACTTTTATTTCTAGATGAAGTTCACCAAGACCAGAAACAAGATACTCTCCTGTCTCTTGATTTATTTTTACAACAAGTGTTGTGTCTTCTCTTCCAAGTTGTTTCAATGTGTCAACAAGTTTTGGAAGTTCCATCGGATTTTTCGGTTCAATACTTTTTGTAACGACTGGCTCGAACAAATGTTTAATTTCTTCAAAAGGTTCAATTATGTAGTCAGGATCGCAGACAGTTTCTCCAGTGAACGCATCCTGAATTCCAACTATTCCAGCAATGTTTCCTGCAAGAACTTCATCGACTGGAATTCTTTGTATTCCTTTGTAAACTGCAACAGTTTGGATTTTTTCTTTTTTCTTTTGTCCAATGAGATAAACTTCTTTTCCTTTGAAAATTTTTCCAGAAAAAATTCTTCCAGTTGCGACAAAACCAACATGTGGATCAGCAACCATCTTCGTGACAATCATTGCAAGTCTTCCATTCGGATTACAAATAAGCATTTGTTTTCCAATTTCGCTATCCAAATTTCCTTTCCAAATTCTAGGCAAACGATATTTTTGCGCTTCCAATGGATTCGGCAAATGTTTGATTATCATGTCGAGAACTACCTGATGCATTGGAGCTCTTTTTGCAAGTTCATCTTCTTTTTCTGCTAGAGTAAGATCGATTATGTCTTTGAAAGTGATTCCAGTTTTTTTCATGTAAGGAATTGAAATTGCCCAACGTCGATAAGCAGAACCGAATGCAACAGATCCGTCAGCAACTTGTACTAACCATTTGTCTTTGAATTCATCTGGCGCATATTTTTGAATTAAAAAATTAACATCCCGAATCCAATTTTCAAATCTTTCCTGCATCTGTTGTGGAGTAAGTTTCAATTCTCGAATCAGTCTATCAGCTTTGTTGATAAACAAAATTGGCTTTACATATTCTCTTAATGCTTGGCGAAAAACAGTTTCAGTTTGTGGCATGATTCCTTCGACTGCATCGATAAGAACTATCGTTCCATCAACTGCACGCATCGCTCGAGTGACATCTCCACCGAAATCAACGTGACCAGGGGTATCAACGAGATTAATCAAAAAATCTTTTCCTTCATACTCATGAACCATCGAAACGTTTGCACCATAAACTGTCAGCTGTCTCTTTCTTTCTTCCTCGTCGTACCAAGTAAACATTGTTTTTCCAGCCATCTCTTCGGCAATCATTCCAGCTCCAGCCATGAGATTGTCTGTCAATGTAGTTTTTCCGTGATGAACATGAGAACTCGTAGCAACGTTTCTGATTTGTTCTGGATATTTCATGGCTTCAACAATTCTCGCTGTCAAATCTTTTTGTGCCATAAGAAATCATCGTGCACTCTCAGATTCTCTTTCGATTCTTTCTTTCTCGTTTACCGCATCTGACTTTCCTTTGTCGTTGTTGTATGCAGCAATAATTTCGTTTGCGAGTGCGTCAGTAATATTTTCTTTTTTTCCAAAACTCTTTCGATAAGCGGCTTGACAAATATTTTTCAGAGCGATGTCAACTCTTCTTTGCGGTGCAGTTATGACAGCTCTGCGAACAATTATTCCACCGACCTGATAAGCGGCAATCTCTTCCCTCAATGCAGAATTTTCTATCGCGTGAACTAAAACTTCAACAGGATTTTTTTTCGTTTGCTGTTCAATTTTTTCAAATGCGTCTCTCAAAATTGTGTAAGTCGTAAAATATTTTCCGACAACTCTTCCAGAAGTGAGAACGTGTTTCTTGCTTCTGTGTCCCGGCACCATTAATTTTCCAGCCAATCTTTCAACGATGCTCATCTTCGATTTGTGGAATTGTTTCTTCGCTTGTCTTCCTCCAGATTTCGGAATGATTGTCGGCTGGAGTCCGATGTATCTTTGCAATCCGGGATCGCTGACTTTCACGTCATGCAACGACCAACGATTGAAAAGTTTTATGTCTTCTGTCATTCATCTTACCTCGCAGGTTTCTGTTTCTTTCCAGAAAGAATTTGTCCGAGATCGACTCCGTTAACTGCAATAACTTTGTATTTTATTCCGACCATGCTTCCCTTAGGTCCGCCTTGTGCACCGCCAACACTCTCGACAACAACTTCGTCGTGTTCGTTAATGTGGTCGATTGCTTTTTCTCCGGGAACATGTGCAGTGACTTGAATATTATTTTTCAAAAGTTGAACGCGAACAGCTTTCGTCAAACCCGACGCAGGTTTTTTCTGCTCGACTGCTCGCTTGTCGATAACAATTCCTCTACCCTGTGGCGCACCTTGCAACGGATCCTTCTGCCAGAGTTCCAAGACTCTTCTCTTGTATTGCAACTTGTGCCAGCGAAACTTCTGCCTTCGCTTTTTCAATTTTCTTCCACTAAATTCCCCAGACATTTTTTCTCACATTCATTTGATTATCAGATCATCAACCTTAAAGTTTCTTTGTAGAAGTTCTTTGTAAAGTTTTAAATTCTTTCCATCTCGACCTATTACAACAGGTCTATCATTTTTGTCAACTTTAATTTCAATTTCTACTTTTCCATTTCCATTTTTCACTGTAACTTCAAGAACTTGGGGGATTAGTCTTTTCACAAAAGTTGCAATGTCAGCAGAAAATTCAAACACTTTTACATTTTTCTTCATCAAATTTTCTACTCGCTTTATGTTTGCTCCATTTTTTCCAATTGCGAGTCCAGCCTTTCCTTCTTCAACAATAAAATATGCAGTGTTCGATTCCTCTTCGACAAAACAATCTTTCACTCCAACATTTGTTGCATTTTCGAAAAAAGTCATCAAGCGAATTGTATCTGTGTCGTATGTTGCTTCCATTCAATCACTTTAGTAATAGAACTGCAATGGGAAAAGGTTTACCGCATACGACTCCAAGATCTTTGCTGCTTCCATCAAATGTTTCGACTTTCACACCAGAAACTTTTGAGTTGTGTTCAATTTCCTTTCGCATAGTTTCGGGAATATTACTGGCAAGAATTATTTTTTGTGGCTTATCAACTTTTAAAAACTTTATTGATTCCCTATAGCCAATGATTGCTGCTTTTGCTTTCATTGCTTGACTGATTTCATCGGCAAGAGTCATTTCTTCTCTTCCTCAAATTTTGCAATAAGATCAAACATTCCTGTTCCAGACGGAATTACTTGTCCGATCATTACGTTTTCAAAAATACCTTTGAAATTGTCAACTTCTTTTCTTATCGAAGCACGCACAAGATGTTTAATTGTTTCTTCAAATGCTGCTCTTGCAAGAATCGAAGTTTTTGCTCCTGCAACACCGTATCGTCCAATCGGTCTCACATCCCCTCTGAAAGTCATTATGTCAGCAACAAGCATGACATGTCTGATGTCAATATCCAATCCTTGTTCCTGCATAGTTTTCAACGCCTCTTTGATAATTATGCTTCTCGCTGCTTCGATTCCAAGAATTGCAGCTGTTTCATGTATGTCATTCGTGACAGTTCTTCTCTCATCAACTTCCTCTAGTTGTAAAACTTTTTCTAGGTTACTACCATCAGTCGTAACAATCCAATCTTCTCCTTCCTTGTGCACGACAGCATTCACAATATTTTTTATCTCTCCAACAGAAACGTTGAGAATTTTTTCTTTCAACTTTTGCAAATCCTTGACTTGAACTTCACCTTTTGCTACAACAACAATCTTATCTCCTTTGGTATGTGTATTGAACTCTTTGAAATTTTCTTTTAGTGTTTTTACTATAGTTGGTGTTTTCTTTTTGTCCTGCAATTCAAGTTCAACAGAATTTTCATTCAAGTTTATCGAGATTTTCTTGACGATGTTTAATATTTTTTTCTCTATTAGATTTTCAGCGAACTTTGTTGCATATTCAGCAGTGTTAAATTGTTTCTTCAGATAAATTGTCATCATCGGAGTTTCTGGTTCATGCTTTGCATCAAAAATTTCTATCAGTCTTGGAAGTCCGTAAGTAATACGAAGCCCTGCAGTTCCGGCAAAGTGATACGTACGCATTGTCATCTGCGTTGCAGGTTCGGAAATACTTTGTGCCGCAATAATTCCAATGACTTCCCCAGGTTCGAATTTACTTTCGAGATAAGAATTCCAAACTGCATGTTTCAATTTTTCTTTTTCTTCTTTGTTTAATCTCTTCTCTCTCGCAACTTTCTCAACTTCTTCTGCAATTTTTTCCGGCAATTCGCCTTCACTTGAATAATTTATCTGCGATTCCTCTGACATCTATACCAGTCCTTTGTATTTTTGACGGATCGATTCCATCTTCTCCGGGGATAAACTGCACGATTCTGTTTGCAGCATCACGGACAGTTCCATCGTACTCGACTTTCAAATCTTGCAGAGCACCGACAAGTCTTCTCTCCATGTAACCGCTGTGTCTCGTCTTGAGAGACTTGTCCATCAGAGATTCTCTGCTGTTGATTGCATCGAAGAAAAATTCGAACGGAGTCAGTCCATCTTTGAATCCGTGACTAACAAAACCACGAGATTCCAAACTCACATCACCAGCCTTGAAATGTGGAAATGTTCTTCCATAATAACCGCGTTCCATTCTCTCACCCATAACCATTTCTTGTCCTACCATAGCTGCAGTCTGAACAATGTTTACAAGATCTCCTCTCGCTCCGCTCTTCGCCATCGCAAGTGTGAAATTATCTTTGATGTGCTTCTCCAAAATTTCTTCAACTTCGTCAAGAGTCTTGTTGAGTCTTCTCTTTATCATAGTCTCCAAACTTTCTTTCGGAGTTTTTCCTGCTAGAGTTTTCAACTGTCCTCTGTTGTATTGTTCGATTAGTTCGTCAACGTCTTTCTTGACATGTGTCAAAATTGTTGAAATGTCTGCTCTTGCACTTGGTGGCAAATCCTGATCTGCAATGCTAATTGAAAATCCAAGCATCATCAAATATTCTATTGCGAGTCTTGTGACGTTGAACAAAAATCTTTTCGTAGTCTCTGCACCATATTCGTTGTCGAGCTTGTCCAAAATTTTCCCAATCTCTGCACCGACTCCAGCTTTGTCAATCACACCTTTGACAATTTTTCCTTTCTCAATTACAACAGTCTCTCCGGACTTCGCTCTGAATTCTATGTTGAAATCTTTTGGCAAGAATAAACTGAAAACTTCTTTTCCAGTCATCGATTCTTTTTCTGGAATTTCCAGTTCTTGGTCGACAGCACGAATCAATTGTATGAATTGCTCACGCGTTAGTTTCGTTTCGTCTCTCGTCAACAAATACAATCCAGTGATGTGATCTCTCACTGCTCCGACAATTGGCATTGAGTAACGCGGACTTCTAACATTTTTTGCAACAGCCATGAGTTGTTCAGTTTCAACTTGTGCCTCTTCAGTTTGCGGAATATGCAAGTTCATTTCGTCTCCGTCAAAATCTGCATTGTAAGGAACTGTAACGCTCAAGTTGAGTCTGAAAGTTCTGAACGGCATGACTTTTATTTTGTGTCCCATTATGCTCATTCTGTGCAGACTTGGCTGTCTGTTGAAAAGTGCGATGTCTCCATTTTTCAAATGTCTCTCAACTATGTAACCGACTGTAATTTCTTTTGCAATTTCCTCCTTCGTCATTTCTGTAATCTTTTTTCTTCGTCCATCTGGTCTGATTACATAATTTGCTCCCGGCCATTTGTTCGGTCCGTTTGAAACTATTTTACGAAGCTCCTCAATATTTTTCTCATTGACTCTCACTGGCAAAGTGAGTTCCATTGCAATAATTTCCGGAACTCCGACTTCGTCAATGTTAATCATCGGATCCGGACTAACAACTGTTCGCGCAGAAAAGTTCACACGCTTTCCAGCAAGATTTCCTCTGAATCTTCCTTCCTTCGTTTTCAATCTCTGCGACAAAGTTTTCAGAATTCTTCCAGACCTGTGTCTTGCTGGCGGGACTCCGGAAATTTCATTGTCGAAATAAGTAGCAACGTGATACTGTGCAAGTTCCCACAAATCTTCAATAATAAAATCTGGCGCACCGAGATCGATGTTTTCTTTCAACCTCTCATTGATTCTCACAATGTCGACGAGCTTGTGCGTCAAATCGTCTTCAGATCTCTCTCCTGTTTCGAGCGTGATTGATGGTCTGACTGTGACTGGAGGAATTGGAAGAAGAGTGAGCAACAACCATTCCGGTCTTATCTTCAATCCGATTACTGCCAAATCATCATTCGTAACTTTTTCAAATCTTTCTCTGATTGCAATCGGACTGAGAATTTCATTGTTGTCCAAAAATGTGTAAGGCTTGATGAATTTCATTTTCTTCTGTTCTGTATTGCAGTACGGACATTTTTTCTTCATCGACTTTACAAGTTCTTTCAGTGTCAATCTTTTTTCTTTCAATTCTTCCAAATCTTTTTCAGCGACGAGAATTCTGCTGCACTTTCTGCAGAAAAGTTTCACGAGGCTGAATAAAATTTTTGCATAATGAACATGGACAACTGGGCGAGTGAGCTCGAGATAACCGAAGTGTCCTTGATCTTCTCCGACAGATCCACCGCAAGTTCTGCATCTGACTCCAGGATCAACTACTCCGAGTCTCGGATCCATCAAGCCACCTTCGACCGGATAACCTTCTTGATCGTAGAGTTCTGTCTTCGTAATTTTCGCAGCGCTCATTTTCTTGATCATTTCCGGATCCAAAATTCCAAATTCAATTTTGTCGACTAGTACCATATCAATCTTCCTTGATTATCACTCTCGGATAGATGAGCATGCTCTTCAGTTCGTCCAACATCAGTTTGAATGCAGCGCTCATCTCAACGTTAATTATTTTCGTCTCACCATCAATCGGGCAATATTGTTTATTCTTGATGTGATCGTTAATCGCGACTAATCCACACTCGCTGCAAATCGGAACAACTGTTTTGTCCGAATCGAATCTTTCTTTCAAAACCAGAGACGCACCATGTGCAATCAAACAATCTTTCTCCATTTCACCTAGACGCAATCCACCTTCCTTACTTCTTCCCTCTGTTGGCTGTCTCGTCAATAAAGTTACTGGTCCTCGAGAACGTGCGTGTATTTTGTTCGAAACAAGATGATCGAGCTTCTGGTAAAATGTGCTGCCGATAAAAATTTGTGCGGTGAATTTCTTTCCGGTTCTTCCGTCGTACATCACTTCTCTTCCGTCGTCTTCGAATCCGTATCTTTTCAACGCATCACGAATTTCTTTTTCTGGAGTCGGATTGAACGCAGGTGAGTAAATTGTTTTTCCGGAAAGTGCTGCAACTTTTCCTGCAATTATTTCCAGCATCTGTCCCATCGTCATTCGCGAAGGAATTCCGTGCGGATTAAAAATTATGTCAGGAACAATTCCATCTTCAGTAAATGGCATGTCTTCTTGCGGAACAATTAATCCGATGATTCCTTTCTGTCCATGTCTGCTCGCCAACTTATCTCCGATTTCCGGAACTTTCAAATCGCGAATCAAAACTTTGATTAATTTTGTTCCGTCCGTAGTCTCAGTCAAAAATACTCTGTCGGCGACTCCAGAATCTCCGTGTCGCAATCTAACCGAAGTCTCGCGAATGTTTTCCACGCCGCTGATGAACTGATCCATCGTTCCCAAAAATCGCAACGGAGAAGTTCTTCCAATCAAAACATCGTCAGAATTTACAACAGTCTCCGGATGAATTATTCCGTCTTCCGGCAAATGTTTGTACGCATCCTCTCCTGCATAACCACGAACACCGGCTTGCGGAATTCCGATGATATCTTGCTGGCCACCGAGATATCTTTTTTCTTCAGCTTCGTACGAACGATACATGTAACTCCACAGCAATCCTCTCTGTAGAGAACTCGCATTGATGACTACTGCGTCTTCCATGTTGAATCCTTCCCAACAACCCATAGCGATGATGACGTTCGATCCGTTCGGATGTTTGTCGTAATTCAAAACTTTGTGCGCATGAGTTTGAACGAGCGGCTGTTGTGGATAAAGCATGACGTTCGATTTTGTGTCGGCGCGAATCAAAAAGTTTGTAGCAAAAAGTCCGATGCTCTGTCCAACCATCTTCGCTCCGTAATTGACTCTGTCTCCCCTGTCGAATTCTGCATAAGGAATAAACGATGCGGAGAGTCCGAGAATAACTGAAGGATCGAGTTCGAGATGCGTTGTCTCTGTCGTGATGTTTTCCGGTCTCAATGCAATGAGCGTGTTCTCTTCTTCTTCGGAATCCAAATATTCAAGCACACCCGTCTTCAGCAAATCTTCCCAAGTTGTTTCTCCTTTTCTCAACTTGTCCATAATTTCTTGCGTGAGTTTCGGTTTTCCATTCTCGACAACAATCAAAGGTCTTCTCACTCTTCCGGAGTCTGTGACAATTTTTATTTCGTTCGCGTAATCGTGATAACCAACATTAATCTGATCAGAAATCAATCCGAGTCTTCTCTTGTCGCGAATTTCTTTTACGAGTTTCTGCGGATCGTTCGTCTCTCCGATGTATTTACCGTTAAGGAAAACTTCTGTCATCATTTCACCTTTGGAAATTCCACTCCTTTCAAAAGAGTCATCAACTGCTTCGACTCTTTTTCTTCTGCACCTTTTGTAACTTCAGCAGTCTGTGCAAGATATTTTCTCAGCCCAATCGTTGCCCCCTCCGGAGTCTCGCTCGCGCACAACTTCCCCCAGTGTGTCGGATGAAGTTCACGCGCTTCGAAATGTTCCTGCGTCGACGTCAGGGGAGACAAGACGTTTCTCATGTGAGAGATTGTCTTGATGTAACTTCCTCTTTCGAGACGCTGGCTTACTCCAGTTCTTCCACCAACCCAACTTCCAATTGCGAGTGCGGACATCAATTGATTTGTCAAAACATTCGATTCGACAATTGCTTGTAGTGGAGGCAATCGTCCACGCTTCGTGAGTTTTTGATAATTGTAAGTCACTCGAGTAATTAATCCCCACTTTCCGAGGAGAATCGATCGCAAAAGAATTTCCAACAAATCTCCAGCGAGTCGCAATCTTTTGTTCGAATAGTGATCTAGATCGTCTTCCTCAACTTTTCCGAGATGCAGTTTGATAATTTTTTCCACAGCTTTCGCGAGGAACAAAGCTTTCTCGAGTCTGTGTGTTGAATCTTGTCCGAGATGCGGAAGAAGATAACGATCGACGAGTTTCACCGCTCTGTCCATTCTGTATTCTTTCTGCGGAATCTTGATGTGCTTTCCAATTTCGTCGAGTCCCTGTTCTTTGTTTGCGACTTCAGCTTCGTACAAGTTGATGTAAAATTCTTCCTGAACTTCTGGATCGAGTGAAATTGCTGTGACCAAATTCTTGTCGCTCTCGAGTCCGAGTGCTTTTAACAAAATTGCAATCGGCAGTCGCGTGACATTTGCAAAACTGATTGTGATTGTTCCATCGTTCTTTCTTTCGATGAGATGTCTCTGCACGTATCCATCTTTCTCGGAATGTATTCTCGCAATTTCAGAAACATTTCCAGTTTCGACTTTCGAAGTAATTATTCTGTTCTGTGCGATTTCTTCGACCAAAACGAGAATTCTTTCAGTTCCATTAACAATGAAATATCCACCAGGATCGTCAATGTCTTCACCAACTTTTATCAATTCATCTATCGGCATTGTTGCAAGCGGACAGATTTTTGATTTCACCATTACTGGCATGTCTCCAAAATTAACAACGACTGATTCACTCTCGATGTTGTTCAAAACTGGAGTGAGTTCAATGTACATCGGTGCAGAATAATTCAAATTTCGCAACCTCGCTTCTGTCGGAAGAATGTCTCGAACGCTTCCATCAGCTTCTTTCACACTGGGTCCACCAATTTTGAATTCACCGAGTTTTATTTTGAATTCACCAAGCTCTGGAACTTCTGGTTTTATGACTCCAATCTCGCTGAGAACTTTCGGAATTCTTCTCGTTATAAAATCGTTGTAAGAATCGATTTGGAATTTTATAAAACCACGTTCGTGCGCGAACACGTCTAACAATGTCAAAAAGTTTTGATTCATTTTATCCCGCCTTAATTACAACTCTGTAATATTGCGTCTCGCCAGCAGTCTCACTTTTTCTCGTGATACGAATTATGTCTCCAGTTTTTGCGTTGAGTCTCACAACGACAGGATCAGTCACAAGAATTCTTGGAAGTTGGCGCAAAGTTATTCCATATTTTTTAAGAACTTCTTCTTTTTCTTTTTCGTTCAACAGTTCGTGTTTTGGTACAAGTTCGTGTTTGACGATTTCAAGTTCTTTCAACTGCCCACCCACCCCAAAGAGTTTCCACTCGAGAAAAACTTCTGTTGTTTACAGACAAATGTAGAAAGATTTGTCCCAGCTTAATCAACAATCACCCATTCTCGAGATGGTTTACCGACGCGAATCGGTATCCTATATAGAGATTTAGCTCTTCTTAAATTTTTCGGTGAGGGAAGCTTTGTTGAATAATTATTCTTTGTTCCAACAAATTTCCATCGTTTCGTAATTTTCGTTATATTTACCGTATTTACCAACCATAAAATGCAAGTGTGGACCAAGATTTGCAATCCATCCAGTGTCCCCGCTAAATCCGATTAGCTGTCCTTTCTTCACTGAGTCTCCAATCTTCACAAGTGCTCCGTCCTTTAAGATATGTTCATACTCAGAGCATTCTGCATTTAAATGTTTAATCTCTATAAAATTTCCAAGTTTGTCAAATTTTTTATCTGAACCGCCTACATCAGAATCTATTTTGAGATCAATAACAATCCCGTCCTGAGCAGCTTTAACTGGAGTCCCCTTCGGAACTATGAAGTCAACTGCATTTTTCAATCTACCAACATGTGCAGGAGATTCCTTGTGGCAAATTCTCATTATTTCAAAGCTATAAACCGGACAGTCGTAGATATTCTTTGTTTTCATTATTAGAAAATTTAATTTTCAAATTAAATAACATTTCTGAGATTTATTGTGCAAAGCTTGTAAGACTGATTTTTATTTGTTGTTCACCAATTTGTTGATTATGCAGAAAAAGAGAGCAATCGTTGTTCATGGGTGGGAAGGCAAACCACAGTCGAATTGGTTTCCTTGGCTGAGAGAGGAACTTGAAAAGCGTGATTTTAAAGTTTTTGTACCATTAATGCCAAATTCAAACCATCCGAAAGCTGATGCTTGGTTAAATTGTCTATCTCAAGTTGTTGGAATGCCGGATGAAGAAACTTTTTTTATTGGACACAGTCTTGGTTGCATAACAATTTTGCGTTACATTGAGTCATTGAAGAAAAATATAAAAATTGGCGGTGTAATTCTTGTAGCTGGATTCACTACAGATCTTGGTTATGATGATCTCTCCACATTTTTTAAAAAATCAATCAATTGGAAAAAAATAAAATCACATTGTAAAAAGTTTGTTTCAATTCATTCAGATGATGACAGGTGGGTTTCTCTACATTATGGGGAAATTTTTGCAGAAAACCTGGGCGCAGAAGAAATTGTAAAACATGGAATGGGTCATTTTAATGAAGATAGCGGAGTGACCAAATTATCAATTGTTTTAGATTCTATTTTAAAATTTTCAAAATGAAAATTGCGCCCAGAGCGGGATTTGGACCCGCGTCTTAACCGTGACAGGGTTACATCCTAGGCCCCTAGACGATCTGGGCTTGAAACGTAATAAATAATTCTGCATTTTTAAACTTATACGAAATCTATCCTATTCTCTTGACTAAATCTTTCACGAGTTTTTCGATTTTTTGGATTCTCTTTTCTTCCAGTCGACAATACTTGTCGAACGGAAGTCCCAGAGGTATGCTGTTGATTTCCCAGAATTCGGTGTGCGGAGAATTTTTTAGATGAGTTGGAATCTCGTCTTCGTGTCTCTTCCTATTGAAAATGAAAACAACTTTGTCGGCTGAATTGATGATTTGTTTGTCGAGTTTTCTCGTCTTGGCTTTTGAAAGATTGTATCCGAATTTTTTCATCGGGACAATTGGATTGTCGGGTGCATTTTTGAGAAATCCTGGTTGTGCGTTTGTTCCAGCACTTACAGCTCGATTTTTCTTTGAAAGCTTGTTGAAAATTGCTTCAGCTATCTGGCTTCTGTTTATATTTCCTGCGCAGACAAAGAGTACTTTCATAATTAACTTATAGAACTTGAGAAAAAAATAATTGTGGTTGGCAACGTCGTGATTTTCCCACTTGCGCAGTACTCACCACATCGCTGGTCGTCTTATCTTCCGTGTGCGGAATGGGAACGGGAGTCTCCCGACCGCTTTGATCGCCAACCGAATAGAAATACTTCTTCTTTATTTTTAAACTTAACGAGTTTTGAAATGTCTTAATGTGTCTTTTACTACAGAAAATTTTGTCTTTCCCTCCCCTTTTCCTCTAGCAACTATTGAGTATGTAAACAGTTGAAGTTTTACAAATTTTTCAAGATTTTTTCTTGTTTTAAATAAGTAAATTTTGTAAACTGGTCTTCTCAGGTCCACATATTTAACTATGTTAAAAATAAAACCAAACTCTTTATGTAACTTGACAAGTTGTTGCATAATTGTTTTACTACGTGTATCAGCAGACAATCTTCCTTCTGAAGAAATAGACCCCTCGTCGTTCCAAAAAGCACGTAGTAATTCAAGTTTCATTTTTCTTGTACCATTCATTATCTCAACAGGGATTCTTGCTAACGAATTAGATGTCGAATAAGATGGTGAATATTTTGATAGATCTTCAAAAAGTTTCTTTGAACTAAATGAGATACGCCAAACCTTCCCATCAAAATTTTTCGAAGTCGGTTTTAAGCCATAAACAAACCAAATATCCTTTTCAAATTCATTGATCAACTTCTTAGAAGAATTTATGTATCTTGCAACACGATGGTAACTTTTTGGTGCTTTAGTTCGGAATAAACTTCCGTCAAAAAATAAATGTGAAATAATTCTTGCTTTTCTTGAAGTGAACTTCGATTGCCCTTTTATTTGTTTGACAATCCCATTTAGCTTTTCATGTCTTGCACTTCCCATTTTAGAGAATGGGATTGTGTGCGTATGTCTCCAAACCACTTTACGATTTAATCCAGTCTTCTTAGAAATTTCTGAGAATGTATATCCATTCCTTCTCAGTTCCTGCAATTTATTCAAGTCTATAGCATTTCTCATGAAACTATAGCTGGTTAACTCTTATTAAATATTTCTATAGTTCATTTCCATTATGTGTCAGGTGTTTCCCAACCGAAAATTAACTGTGTATTTCGTGTTTAAATAATTTGATTCTGGATGAATTCCGAAATCTGTTTCACGATTTCAAAAGCTTAAATCGTTTACTTGTTTTTCTATAATTATGTCCAGCAATCCAATACGTGCTGTACAACTCGTTCATGATTATGCGGAGACTAGAGACGATTACGAAAAGTTGTACATTAGCATTGACAAGAAAATGTTAATCCATAATGGTTATTGGTTCGATCATTCTACTACACATCATTTCTATGATATAGAAGGAGCGCTGAGAAAGATAAGTGGAGTTTTAGAAAGTTTGAATAGAATAGTTACTGACAGAGAAGTACTTCAAAATATATCGGAAGTTTATAGAATATCGCAGATCAAATTTTGAATCCGAAGAAATATCAAACTTTGGGATTTTCCGCGAGACTGTGGCTACAAAATCGTACAAATAATTGGAGGACCGACGATCTCAAGAGAGAAAAACTATTGGAACTGTTTGAACCATTTTACAATAAAAGTGGACTACTCCTTGAACAGTTGTATGACAAATTTAACGTTACACCAATAACATCATCACAATCAACGAGGGTTGAAGAAAAACGAGGATATGGAATTAACATTCAAGAATTTGAAAGAGTCCATGGGAATATTCCAAAAATATTTTTCGTGCCACAACAAAGAAGTACTTTGAAATCCGAGTCTCTGACATACGCAGATTATGTTTCTAAAGTACCTTTTTCTCCACGTGCAAAACAAAAAGCTGCCGCATTTGCAGTGTCGATTCAGGGTGTTTCTGGTGAAGGAGAACCTGGTGAAGAGTTGCGCCAAATGGCCATTGATCTTTATCAAACAATCGACAGTGAGTGGGCGGGCATTAAGGCACGTATCTTGCAGGAAATGTAAAATACTAAACAAAATTTTTTTCTAAAAAGCTTGTAATTTGGTTAACTCGATTCTGTGCAATCTCTTCATTTTCATAATCAAGTTTACCAAGTAATGTTTGTGTTTGATTAACAAGATATCGAAATGGTTGTGGTAATTCTAACAAGAACTTATCACATGTTTCTTGAAATCTTTTTATTTCGATTTCCAAAGTTCTGCTAGTGAGACGATTAATTAAGTTTGATTGTTCACTTAATTTTTTCAAATTATTTCTCAAGCTATCATAACCATATTCGTCAAGCATTTCTGTAACAAGAAATCCAAAATCATACGAACGAATTTTCTTAGTTATAATTCGAATATCTTTTCTAGCTTCTGGGATGAACGTTCTCACATGTAATGGTAATTCGACGACCTTTGATAACCAGAAAGCTGGATTAAATGCAATTCCATAATCTATGTTACCATTATAATTTGAAAATTGCATTGGTATGTCAGAAGTTGGATTATCGGATATTAAAATTTGTAAATGTTTGGATCTGTTATAGATTTCATCAATTTTTTCACCCTTTTTAGTTCCGAGCATCCAGTCTCCTCTTTTATAAAGACCATTTCTATCGAAGAGAAGTTCGCTAGCAATTATTTTTTCGGCAGGTATTTGAATGAAAAATTTTCTTTCAACTATGCCACGCACGACATCCCCAACAGAACCTGTACAAATATGAGAATCAATATTCATGTCTCTAAAATCGAGTTGCAATTCTGACAAACCGCCGACTAATGCCGCATTTCTTACTACGTAATCTGCAGCTTCGTCATGTTGTCTTCGGCTGAAAGAAGAATTTTTAAGAATTTTGTCTACTGTTTCCATTTCTTCTGAAGCATCTGCTTTATTACCAACGGAACGGAAAATTTCAGAAAATCTTTTTTTATTCGAGTTTAATTGTGAATTTAATTCAAAAATTTTGGAGAAATACATAAGATAGGGTGGAGTAGTTGCATCTTGCGTTAAAGTTTCATCAAAATCGAATACAGCCGTTCTTTCTATAATTGACGGAATTTTTCTAGAAGCTTGTTTCAAAAATACATGACCATCAACTATGTATGCGGAAATCGAGCTAGAATCTATTTCAGACTCCATATATCTGACAATGGTTTCTAGTCTTCGTTGAGGATTTTGAAATCCACTTGTATCGTTGTACACAATAGTTGTATCGAACAAACAAATTTAAGTAAATCAAATTCGCAGAAGTTCTTATGCAAAAAGAAGAACTGCAAAAAGTTGAACGTGCACATGAAATTGCATTGAAAGTTATTGATTTTGCTCACCCACTTGTAAAAGAAAATTCGAACGTTCTAGACATCACAGAAAAAATTGAAAAGAAAATTTACGAACTCGGAGGAAAACCTTCCTGGCCTGTGAATATTTCCATCAATGAAATTGCTGCACATTTCACTCCCACAGTCGGCGATACACTTACTCTAAAAGAAAATGATTACGTGAAAGTTGATCTCGGCGTGCAAGTTGATGGTTACATTTCGGATCACGCGTTCACTGTGAAAGTTGGACACAAGGATGACGAATTAATTGAAGCTTCTTGCAAAGCAACCGAAGAAGCATTGAAAGCTTTGAAACCTGGTGTAAAAGTTTTCGAAGTGTCCGACATCATCGAAAATGTTGTTGCAGA
Source organism: bacterium (assembly GCA_027310405.1). Classification (GTDB taxonomy): domain Archaea; phylum Aenigmatarchaeota; class Aenigmatarchaeia; order CG10238-14; family SCSR01; genus DAIDAX01. The sequence goes on from DAIDAX010000005.1 coordinate 23,446, forward strand.
ATTTAATTTTAATCCGATCAGAAATTTAGCTGGGCATGCGACTGCGAGATACAATCAGCATGAAGAACCTTCGATTTCGAATGCAAGAAATAAAATCCAGACAGAAATTCCAGTTGACACTCCGATTGCGATTGAAGTTTTCACAACTCCTGGAACAGGTTGGGTGAAAGAGTCGAGACCATTGAGCATCTATCGTTTTCGCGAAGACAAACCAGTTCGAATGTGGGAAGCAAAAAAAATTCTCGAGCTCTCGAAAACTGAATTCGACAAACTTCCGTTCGGTGCAAGATGGATAAAAAGTTTTACGCCGATGAAAGTCGAAATGGCTTTGCGACAGTTAGTTGAAATTGAAGCACTTGATACTTATCCACCATTGAAAGAAGAATCGAATCAGCCTGTAGCAGTGACTGAGGATACAAAAATTATTCGTGGGTAAAAAAAATGAAAAAATGGAAAATACTTGTACTGATACCTTATTTGTTAATCGGACTGTGGGAGCTGTTCTGGTTTTTTGCCCTGACTAAATTTGGGTTAGTGGGAATTTTTGTGTCCACAATTTTTCTAATTTATGGACTAGCTGCATTCATCGTCTACACAATAATTCTCGGCATAGGTCTGCTTATCAAACGTTTGGTGAAAAAGCGTTAAAGCAAACTATTTAAAAGCGAAATCCTAACTTTTTCTTCACGGAAGATGACAATGGGTTACGAACACACAAACAGCAGGGGAGTAAAGTACTACCTTCACACTCGTGGAGGAAAACTTTTCTTCTTCAGCAAGAATTCGGCTGACTCTGTGGATTTGCCAGAAGGACTGATGGTCGTTGAAAATGAAAGAACCGGTCTTCCGATGGTAAAACGCAAAGCGTAAAATAAAAATTTAGTTTTAAGTTCTAGGAAAACAATATTGAATTGTTAGCATGCACACTAAATGCGACAACTGCGGCAAGAATGTTAAGAGTGTTGGAAAACTTTTCAAGGTAAAATATCTTTATCTTTGCAAAAATTGCAGGAAGAATAATCGCTAAACTTTATTCTCGAATTTTTATTTGTATGCATGTGCATTTACTGCTAATCTTCGCAACACCGGTGATTCTTCCTTTAAAGGCGGATCTAAATCGAACAAGAAGCTAAGCGGTCCATCGATGTCACCTCTGGCAACCAGCCACCCCAGATCCTCCTTTGTATACTCGCCAGGGAAAAGTTTCGACACTTCTTCCCAAAATTTTCTAGTGTCCCTACCATATGGTATTCCCTGTTTCATCCCAATTTCATGATAAGCTTCGCGATCTCCTTTTGCAAAATCAGAAGCCGTTTTTTCGCTGACTTGAAGAATGTTAACCATGTAAAGAATACCAACCTGATTTTTCAATTCTACTGAGGCAGTTCTGCGCTGTCGTTTCCATTTTTCTCTGAAGTATGTAGCTTTTTGCGCATCCTCTTCGCTAATTGAAATATTTATCGCCTATTGTCTTACAGGAATTTTCGCTGCTATAAATTTCGTTATCGAATTCGTGAGAAAATATCCGCAGTTATTGCACTTTCCCTCTGTGAACACGAGAACTTTTTTCAAAACAAGTTTCCCACAGCGAGGGCATTTTAATTTTTCAACAGAAAGCATCGAAACACTTTGAAAGATAACTAAAAAAATACTTTTAAGCCGTTTTATGTCCTGCAAAATATATTTTTCAGAAATTTTTGCGAACATTTTTCTGCGAAAAAAACTTTTTATATATGCAATTCAAATTAATTTTCGATAGGTTGTGGCAAATCACTCACCCCAAACGCGAATGAATTCTAAGAATTTGCTTAAGTCTACAATCTATCAATGGAACCAGACTAACTTCATCATCGCATGTTAGTTTGGGATGACTCCTTGCTTTTGCAACGGATGACCTAATTATTTGTTCACGACTCAAGCATTCACTGGTTTCTTGTTGAGACAGGACTGTAACCCCAAAGAGGTCATTCTTCAAAATCTTTCCTGAGCAGTCCCTCAAAAACATTTACAAAAATAAATAGTTTAGTAAGTATCCTTAACTAGGTGAAAACTATTTGAGATATGCAATTGTAGGTAGCAAACTCGGAATTAGTTTTGATGTAGTCTCGGAAATTCTTAAAAAGTATGGTTTCAGAAATCGACAGGAGATTCCAACAATGTTTGGTAGTGGCTATGTAGTTTTTCGTTATAGAAGTGAATTGGATGTTACCAAGGTAGCTTCCGAATTAGTTAGAAGAGGTTATTCTGTGGGCTCGCTTGATGGTAACTTTTCAGATGACGGTCAAGCTCGTCAATTTGTTGTAAATATTTTAACAGACGAGAAGGAAAAAGCAAACGAAAAGATTTTTAAGAGAATCTTTACTAAAGGAACTTTTGTTACATTTTCGAGTTCCGAAAAACAATAAACTACTTGAAAATGAAGCCAGTTTCTTCTGACCAGAAAAGCAAATCAAGTTCAGCAAGAGGAATTCCAATTTGTTCTGAAAATTTTTCCATTTTCTTTTCAATCTCTAGATAAGTTTTTTTCGTTAGCGTCTTCGGAATTTTTTCGATGACTCCATAGTCGTGCAGGTTTTTGAGAATGTGTACATCTAATATAGCTAGATTTTCTCCAAGTCCGATGTTGCGCAGAAAGTGTGAAGCTTCCTTCATTCCGAATCCATTCACATTCTCTACAAGAAATTCACGAATCTCTGTCGGATTTTTTTTCTGAAGTAAAATATTTTTTACGTTCAATTTATTTCCATTCGAGAAAAATTTTCTTGCTTGCTCTATGTATTTCGATTTGTTTTCATTGAAGCGTACAGAATTCAAAAACGGTTTGATCTGTTCAGAAGTTCCAACAAACAGTAAATTATTTTTTGTCAATGAGTCAATTGCACGCCATGCGCTCGTCGCTTTCGATTGTGGAGTACATAAACAGAATGCGAGCTCAGAAAAAATTCTTTCATCTGATTCGTTGAGCAATGTAGAAAATTCTTTCAAGCGATTTTGAATTTCAATTTCCCTTTTTTCGTATTTCTGTTTCAGTTCTTCAATCGGGTGCATTGTATCAGTATTGAGAATTAACCTTTAAGTTTTATTTCTATGTGTATTCCCTGTGGAATGTTTACTCGCATTATTTGTCGCAGTGCACGATCGTCAGCAGAAACGTCAACCATTCTCTTGTGCACTCGCATTTCCCACTTGTCGTATGTTGCGTTTCCATGTCCTGTTCCATCACCGCACGGAGTTTTCAATGTTGTGACTTTCAAAATTTTTGTAGGAAGCGGAACGGGTCCGCGATAATCAACACCAAATTTTTTTGCGATGCTAATAATTTCATGACTGATTGTATCCAGTTCTTCTGGATTTTTTCCCGTGAGTTTGATTCTAGCTACTTGCATACTTCTTTTATTGAACGGATACAGCTTAAATGCTTTTCGAGAATTAGAAATTTACTTTGCTTTCACAACATCAAGACAAATTCCTGCAGCGACTGTTGCTCCCATGTCACGAATTGCAAATCTTGCAAGTTCTGGAAATTCAGCTTGCTTCTCAATAACAAAAGGTTTCAATGGTTTGACTCTGATTTTCGCAGCGTCTCCCTGTTTGATGAAGTCTGGTTTCTCTTGAATTACAGCTCCTGTTCTTGGATCAACCTTCGCGATTATTTCTTCAATCGTACATGCGACTGAAGCTGTGTGACAGTGGAAAACTGGAGTGTAACCCGCAGTGATGACTGTAGGATGATACAAAACAACTATCTGTGCAGTGAATTCTTTTGCGACTGTTGGAGGATTGTCTGGATGGCCAGCAACATCTCCGCGCTTGACATCAGCCTTGCTGATTCCACGAACGTTGAATCCTACGTTGTCTCCGGGCTTTGCTTCTGGGATCTGTTGGTGATGAACTTCGATCGACTTAACTTCACCTTTCACTCCAGCAGGTTCGAAAACAAGAGTATCGTTCATTTTCAAAACTCCAGTGTCAACTCTTCCGACTGGAACTGTTCCGACTCCTGTGATTGTGTAAACGTCCTGAATCGGCAAACGCAAAGGTTTGTTTGTAGGTTTCGCAGGTTCCTTTATGTTTGCATCGAGAGCTTCAATGAGTGTTGGTCCCTTGTACCAAGTCATCTTGTCGCTCTTGTTTTTCACGTTGTCTCCATTGTAAGCTGAAACTGGAATCATCGGAATTTCTTCAACTTTGTATCCAACTTGTTTCAAAAGATTGACAACATCGTTCTTAACTTCTGTAAATCTTTTCTCGTCGTAATTCGCCGCATCCATTTTGTTCAAAACAACAATCAACTGTCCGACACCAAGAACTTTCAAAAGGAAAACGTGCTCTTTCGTTTGTTCCTGAATTCCCTCACCGGGTTTTGCAGAAACAACAAGAATTGCTGCGTCAGCCTGGCTCGCTCCAGTAATCATGTTCTTGACGAAGTCTCTGTGTCCCGGAGCGTCGATAATCGTGAAAAACCATTTCATAGTTTCAAAAGGACGATGCATTATATCGATTGTAACTCCACGTTCACGCTCTTCCTTCTGCGTGTCCATGACGAAAGCGAATTCGAAAGTTTCCTTTTTCATTTCCGTTGCGAGTTCTCTGAATTTTCTCATCTCTTCCTCGCGAATCGCTCCAGTGTCGTAAAGAAGTCTTCCGACTAGTGTAGACTTTCCTGCATCTACATGTCCTGCTGTCAATAAATTAATGTGTGGTTTCATTGCCACTTTTCACTCACCGAGTTGCTAATTAGATTTGGAAAGAAGGTTTAAATAAGTTTTCTTTCAACAGTTTTTTCACTTTGTTGAATTATATTTTTTTATTATCTCATCGACTTTTTCCGGAAGAACTACATTGAGTCTTGCATCAAGCTTAGAATAAATTTTGTCTGCAAGTTCGTCGACTGGCAAATCATATTTCTTTCCTGTAGATTTCACTCTGTCAAAAAGTTCGCTGACTTTTTCTCTATGTGAATAAAGTTCAAGACCAATAATGAGTATTGCTAAATCAGAAATTTTGTCGAGCGCAAATTCTTTCCAGTCGAATTTTTTTTCTTCACTCATTTTTTATCACCACGAATGAATCTCCAAATTTTTCCACCAAGAAAAAATCCAGCGAAACCTGCAAAAGATTCTGGAGTAAAAACTTTTCCTGCAAGAGTCTGTCCGAGTTTGTACAAAGAATCTTGATAATTCTGTCCGCTTGCAAATACATTTTGAACTTCGGAACCTGTTTGCATCGCGCCAGTTAGAATTGCAGCATAGCCAACTAGAGTAGGACCAATTATCCATGAAATCGGATTGTTGAAACAGTCGAGACAATATCGTAAAATTCCAGAATTCTTTTTCTTTTGCTGATTAACCGATTCGTAGAGACTGTCCATGAGTCTAGTGAAGAAAATTTATTTTGCATATTGTTGTAGGAGAACTAGAAGTGGTACTGCGAAAAAATTTCCACAGCTTTTTTCTCTGGTTCGAAAAATAAAATTTTCTTTGCATCTTCAATCGGAACCCAACCTGCATCGGCAATTTCACTCGTCTGCACTTTTAATTTCTGTGCAGAATCCGCATGTACGATAAACGTTTTCACTTTGTTGATGAGGCCTTCGAACTCGTACTCATACTCCTGAATTTTTTCTCCAATAATTATTTTTGTGAGTCCGACTTCTTCCAAAATTTCTCGCGTGACAGCCTTCTGTTCGGTTTCATTTTCTTCCACCCCACCTTTCAAAAGTCTCCAGCGAAGCATTGAATTTTTCAAATCGATTTTTTTCACAAGAAGCAAACGAATCTTGTTCGATATCCTGTCATAGATTACTGCCTGCACTGATTGTCGAATCTCCATACAATTAATTAATGCTTTTTAAAGAATAACTTCAATTGTTAATCCATAGCGAGGTGGACAAGCCTGGAGTTGTCACCGGGCTCATAACCCGGGGAGCGGAGGTTCAAAAGAATCTTAAAGGTTCGGAAATTCCTCCCCTCGCTATTTTATTTTTTCTAAGTAACTCAGCCCTTTCCGAATATAGTTCGGATTTTTCAGTCCGATTTCCCAAACCCATTTTGCTAACTGTTCTTTTCCATTCATTTGAATCCTGATATTTCCATTTCCGATTTTATAGACGCCAAACCTAAACTTTTTTCTCTTTAACATTTTTGGTAATGTTTTTTGTAACGGGGAGGGCATTGCTTTCATTTCTAATCGCGGGTAGATTGTACCATTATTGTTTGTTACAACTAACGAACCATCTGTATCAAAATATCCTCGTAAAATAAATTTTTCTAATCGGTTATTCATGTAACGCATTGGAACCTTTACACGCTGACGTTTTGGTGCCAAAACTAAACCAACTTTTTTAACGAAAAATTTTACAAGTTTTTTGTTGAAGATAAAAATGTCAAGTGTGTTTTCTTTTTTTCTAAATTTAATTTTCGGTACAATGCTAAATAATTCAGTAAAAATCGATGAAATGTATTTTGCATATTCGATTTCGTTTTTGTTAAGTGTAATTAAAATTCTATTTCTGCTTATCGAACCGTCTCCTAATAAAATTCCAATTAATTCTACTAATTTTTTATTTTTCAAATTTGGTAATTTCATAAAACTAGTACTTGTAACTCTTTAATTAAATTTTATTGTAGTAGCTTTCACATTCTTTTCAAACAACTTTCAAAGCGGAAGCGAAGGAAGTGAAGATTGACATTATCGCTTGAGTTACAGAATTAACCCAATCGTTCACAGAAGAATAGAACACAGTCATCACTGTCGTTCCGGGAGGAAGAGTTATTGCTTGTGAGAAAATTGTCGGAGTTGCTTGTAAAGTGTGCGTGCCGGCAGTAACAGTCGATGGAACGGAACATGTCGCTGCGATTTGTGCGTATCCGTTCGAAGTTGTCGCTGTGCAAGTTCCGGAGTAAGAAGGACACGAAACTGTCTGACTCTGCATGTTCGAATTCATAAGGGTTATCGGAGCGTTGAAACAGTTAATCCAGTATTGTTGCGATGTTCCGGGATCGATTACGAGACTTATATTCACGTTGTGGCTTTGTTGCATTGTGAAATCT
>DAIDAX010000060.1 GCA_027310405.1 bacterium
GCGCTGACATATCTATTTCTGTTCTGGGTCTCAGAAAGCGACAAAGCAAAGCTAGCGCTCTCAAAATACTTGAAAAATCGCGAGCCGGCACTTATAGAGAATGTACAAGATAAGCTCAGAAACCAAGGGAAAGTATCTGTAGGAAACAACGTTGTTCTCGACGCTGAGCGGCTGGAGAAAACCTACCGCAACTATGTTGTTCGTGAGTTGATGGAGTCAAAGGCAAGTCTTTCAAAACAACTCGAAGACAAGCGACAAGGGGTCTTTCAAGAGGCATTAGGTGAGCTGTTTACGGACAAGCAACGCGAGTTGCTACTAAAAATGCTGAATAAAGAAAGCCTGACAAAAACAGAGCGAGAATACTATTCACGGGTGGTGAAACCAAGACTAAAAGCGCTGCGAAATCCAGATCTTCAATCGCTTGCATCTAGTTTGCTGGGCTACTAGTGGGACACTCGTATATTGAAATTGTTGACTGGTTCGCTAGTCAACAGGAAGATATTCCTGGACGCAGGGAT
>DAIDAX010000061.1 GCA_027310405.1 bacterium
TCCCTGCGGTGCGCTGGAAGCCGCCGTCGAAATCGACTGTACCGGTTACTGTCGCTGCATGGCCCGGCGCGCTTCGCAGCGCGGCAACCATCACACCCGCGCGCCCGTGCCAACGGTCGAGCCTGGCATCGAGGCGCAGATCGACATCGGCAGCAATATCCGAAGCAACAACCGATCCGCAGTCGACTGCGGCCGCGCGCAAGGGGCCCTTCAAAATCGGCTGGCGATCGGCAATGCTCAGCTGAAACGGCGCAACGACTTTTTCGGCATGACAATCGCCGGCGTTCAGCCGGTCCGCAGCGATCGCGATCTCCCCGGTAAAACCATTGGTCAGCAGCCCGCGCCCGGCAAGCTTCATCCCGATGACGCCAACCGGGGTCTCAAGTCGAAACCGTGCATCGCCGACGTCGAGCCAGATATTGGGCAGGGCAAATGGTTTGCCGTTGGTCGGCGGGAGCAGGCGATCGATTGCCCCCAGCGCAAGCTTGCCGTCGGCCACCCGCCCGCGCAGCCGCACC
>DAIDAX010000062.1 GCA_027310405.1 bacterium
GTTTTGCGCTCAATCCGAAAGTGAAAATTTACGCTTTGGAGCCGGAAAGGAAGAATTTCGCCCAGCTGGAAAAAAACGTTTCGGCGAATGGCGCGAAAACGATAATTCCTTTCGCCGCCGCTCTAGCTGGAAAAACGGGGGAGAGGGCGCTTCTGATTTCGAAGGATAATCACAATCATCGTTTGGCGCCGATTGACGCGGCGAAGCCGGCCGAAAACGGCGCCATCGTTTCGGCCGTTTCCCTCGAAGATTTTTTGGAAAAAAATAAAATCAAAGCGGTTTCGCTTTTGAAAATGGACATCGAGGGAGGGGAGCGCGAGGTTCTGGTCCCGCTGTCGGAAAAAGTTTGGAAAAAAATAGGGGCGATTGTCATGGAATATCACGAAGCCGCCGGCGGGCGCGAGGCGCTGGAAAAGATTTTGCGGGAAAACGGATTCAGCGCGCGGATATTTCTTTCCAAATTCGACAAAACAATGGGTTTTATTTACGCCGTGAACAAAAGAAACAAATTATGACC
>DAIDAX010000063.1 GCA_027310405.1 bacterium
TTTTTACAATTGAGTCTTCTGAACCAAGTAAATCATATTGAAAATTTTTATTACTTTTAATATAATTCCATACATTCAATATTGTATTAGTATCATGACCTAATGAAAAATATTCTAATGCTACCTCTTTTATATAATCAACAGAAAATCCAGTTTTTTTATATAAATCATTAAACTTTTTATCTTTAGTATAGAATGTTTCATTTTTTGTATTATTGTAAATTTTATTTTCAAATAATTTATTTTGATTAATTTTTTTTAAAGTGCTTTGATATTTATATATATTACAATTATTCAATAATTCTGTTTCATAAAAGGTTATTTTATTGTTATTGTTACTTATTTTTAGCATTTTGAAAAATAATTCTATATCTTTATCTTTTGTTAAATAAATATTATAAATTTTATCTTTATCAAATAATAAATTAGACATAATTGCTTCAGATAAATCAAATACAGTATTTTTGTGTTTTCGTGGATGTTTGCCATTTGTCTCTACTCCACTTTTATTATACC
>DAIDAX010000064.1 GCA_027310405.1 bacterium
GAACAGGTTCATGTGGTTTTCTTTCTTTGATGTTAAAAGCTTGAATTACCTGTTGAGAATAGTGACTTGTAAGGTCATTAAGACCTGTTTCGTTTGCTGAATCTATTAACTCATTTAAACGAGTAACTAATGCAGTGAAATCCTCTGTATTTATTAACTGAGTATATTGTAACAATAAAGCCTGCTTTGCTATGACCAAATTTAATGAATTGTAGTTAAGTGCTCCCCACTGTCTTCTTAAGTTTTCAACTTTATTTTCAATATCGGAAATATACTCTCGGTATGCTTCATTAAAATATGAGTGGTAAGCATTAAGTAAATCAGTGGCGTTTTCTAAAGATTGACCACAGAATGAGCAATTATTAGAATCATTTTTTCGAGTGTCTAAACCCTCTTTAATCCATTGCGTGGCGTTTTCAGTTATTTCAAAATTATTTTCAATATGCTCTTGAAGTTTCGCAATTGCAGCAGAACTAATCTCGTTAAACTCACTCTCTAATAGAACATTTGTTTGG
>DAIDAX010000065.1 GCA_027310405.1 bacterium
GTATCTGGTTTCAGCCGTGAAGAAATTCTAAAATCCAGACAACGATATTCAGCTAAAGATTTAAAGAAATTTGAAAAAGAAGAAATTCAACAATATAAATTGTTGGAAAAAACTGAAATAAACGGTATTGATCTGTTTAAAAAATTATCAGTTCAAGAAATCATAGATCAAAATATGATCGTACGTGTTCAACCTGGAACATTGACAATCGATCATTTACTGATGTTAGGTAAAGAATTTTTTGAAAAAGAACCAGAAATGATCTTTAGTAAAATTGCAAACGTTGAATCAACTTTGGATTTTTTAAAGAATGAATTGAAAAAAATTCCTAACAACTACACTGAGTATCGAACTGAAACGAATTGGTTGGGTCTAAGTTGGTTGGGTCGAAGAGAATATTCTCCAAGTGCAACATTTTTAAAATTGACATGGCATGGTTTTAGAGATGTCGGGTCAAACAATGGAGAATCTGAATACCTTGATAAAAAATTAGACGTTGATCAATTGGCATATAT
>DAIDAX010000066.1 GCA_027310405.1 bacterium
CATCGAATATCTTAATACGAGCTGGTAAATCCTCCGCTATTATGTGATACACTCATACCTGTTTGTGCCCCATCTCCTCCGAATAACGGGCGTGAGTAGAACTCTGCTTTCTTCTGGTTGTTTACTCTTGCTTCTTCCCGGTAGGCGTTTTCTTTCAACATGAACATGGCCATGATTCCTGCTGAGATCCTATCTGCATTTCGTTCCGGATTGTATTTCTTCATCTCATATAGCAGCCCCAGGTCATAGATTCTATGTATATTGAGTATAGGTTTTCCATCTTCAGTAACTCCACGCTGTTGCGTATGCCAGTTGGCCAGGTAAGTTAAACCCAGACGTTTCTTCTCCGTTGGCATATTCATAAAGATTGCCCGGTTACGTTGTGCCGCGGATGAAGCATATTCCTTGTTGTGCAGCATCTCTGGTTCGTATTCCAGCTTGTCCATTCTTTTAATCATACGGGCATAGTCTACGATACCTTGTCCACCACCGGCTATCTCTGACTGGATAGTAC
>DAIDAX010000067.1 GCA_027310405.1 bacterium
TACTTTATCAGCACAATTTGGTTAGGCAGCAATTTTTTCTGCCAAAAAATTCCTATTTCTTGCTCTCGCCGCCATAATTTTGCTATGAAGTAAGTATTAAAATGATTAAATATTGATTTTTTTGCGGAAACAGCTACATCTCGCCCATCTCTGACCAAATAAATAAATTTAGCTTGCGGGTAATAACGGATTATCTCTTGAACGTGATGGATCATGAAAGTACTTTTGCACCCCCATATTTTTTTATTTTCTCTCTCAAGAAATTTATTGTAAACGTAAAAAAATATGCTCATCAAACTATATTCTGAAGACTCAGCAAGCACTTTATCTGGATCAAAATCCATATGCCACGGATAAGGATGATATTTAATACTAGTAATCACATCTTTAATAAGCTGAAGAAAATGATCACCTTGCTCAAGCGAACCATACAATGGCAGCAATTTATAAAAATTTTTAAATATATGGGGTGGATGTGGAACACATATATCTGGGTGAGCATTAAGCATAACTC
>DAIDAX010000068.1 GCA_027310405.1 bacterium
GGCTCGTTGTGTTTTTTGAAGCTTTGCAGGTAACCTGATACTGCATCTTTTATGTTAGACAAAGCTTCTTCTCGTGTTTTTCGTTGCGAAATGCATCTGGTAAGGATGGACACTTTGCTACATACACACCATCTTGATCCTGCTATATCAGTACGCTAGAGGTACACTAAATGCAATATTGGAAGATGCAGGCCGTGATGCTTATTAGTAAAGAAAAAGTTTGGAAAATTATGCACTTTCTAATTTCTGCTTTTATAATTTGTAGTGCCATGGTATCAACAATGGGAGTTGCTTTTGCACAGACTGCAGGACCTGAACCGCAACAGGTGCTTGGAATATATGCGCAGATAAAAGTTGAGGACTCGGCAGGAAACTTAGTATCATATCTTGAGACATCAAACATGAGAATAAACGACGCATCGCAGTTCAATCAAATAATAGACGAGAACATAAACCAGTTCAAAAAAACTCCAGTCAACGTAGGGGGTCAGGACATTGAGATACTGCAGGTA
>DAIDAX010000069.1 GCA_027310405.1 bacterium
GGATTGGGTTTCAAAAAGCGCATCCATGAAGTCTACATGGTGGATGCCTATCTTATTGATGCCCCGCTCTCGAAGACGGAACTTGCGCGTACGGGAAAGTTGCTCGTGAATCCTTTGCTCGAAAAATATTCCGTGGGCATGCCTCTCGCTCCGGCGGCATTTGAATGGGCAGTTGAGATCGGGCCACGACCAGGCGTTACCGACAATGCGGGGACCACGGCGCGAGAAATGCTCGAGGACGGATTGAAGAAAAAATTCCAACCCGAGGAAAAAGTATATACCTCTCGGGTTTTTTTTATCCATGGAGATATCCATAAGAAAGAGGTGCAATGCATTGCGGAGGCAATGTATAACCCGCTCATCGAACGCGCGACCATCAAGAATAAAAAAGAATTTTGGAGAGACAAGGGAATGGGAGCAGTGGTTCCCAAGATAAAACTGGGAGTTCCTCCCGTACCAGTCCGAGTGAATCTTGAATTGCCGGACGAAGAGCTGGCACGAATCGGAAAAT
>DAIDAX010000006.1 GCA_027310405.1 bacterium
TATTTTTTACTTTAACTAATCCCACGGACTCTAATTTACGGACATACTGCTCAAGCTTAACCTCCATTTCTACAGTACCAAGAACAAGTCCCTGTTTGAATAAGGCTCTCATAGTTTCCGATACGGGATCTTTCGTCACACCAGCAATAGCTAATTCCAAAAGATTTTCTTCGCTTATTCCAGTCTTAGTGTAATAACCAATAGAATTTTCCAAGGAAATTTCATATAATGTTAATAACAATTTTGCTGGCTCATTTAGATATTGTGACATACTTTACAATTATTTCAAAACTTTAAATTCTTGAAAAAGTTAGCGTTGTGAATGCACAAAAATTTCTCTCGACGCAGTGACTTTTTTCTGTTTCTTTCTGTCTGAATATTGAAGTTGCGCTTGTGGAAGTTGCAGCGATCCCATTATGTCGACTGTCGGTTTGACTCTGTAAGTGAGCACTCGTTCTTCGCCAGGTTTCAACGAATCGAATTTCCACAACAGTTCCGTTCCGCTCGAACTCTCTCTGACTTGTGGACGCACAGTGCCGAATCTTGGGACAACTTTCACAGCTGCTGGAACGAAATCTCTGACAACTAAGTCTTTCACCTCATGTGCTGAACGATTTGTGACGTCTAGCGAGATTGAAACTTCCTTATCTTTTGTCAATGGTCCAGTGTGAGTGTGACTCTTTGAAATTGTTGGAGTGAAAACAAATTGGAACGCGAAATAAACCACCGCAGCGAGAAGTATGAAAACCAACCATATCTGCCACACAACATACGAATAGCTGATTGAGTAGCTGTTCCCTGGATTTACTTGTGTTGGTGAGACCCACGTATACACTGTTCCTCCAACATAATTTACAGTCGATGTTGGCGGAATTTGTGGAACAAAAATACTTGTTGCAATAGCGGGAACTGTTACGTTGATAACTAAAAATGTTGGAATGTTTCCAGTGTTCGTGTCTGTTATTGTTGTCGTTGTTGTGAGAAATCCAATTCCGAATGTTGTTGTTTTCTTTTCAGCAGAAATTTGGCTGATGATTAATGATTTCGATTGTGTGCTGACTGTAAATCCAAGACTGTCTTTCAAGAGCGCCTGTACATTGTAGGTTCCGGGGAGCGTGTCAGATGGTATAGTGAACGTTGTGTTGTAATAATAACTTGTGCCGACTGGCATTGCTTGGATAATTGTTGAATTTTGTTGCAGGACTTGGTTGTTGCTTGTCACAATTACTTGCAGTGCAAATTGTTCTGTGTTTCCCTGTTCAACATTAGTAACTTGAGTCGAGATTGTTGCTGTTTCTCCAGGCTTGTATGCAGTTTTGTCAGTTGCAAGACCCACAATGTATACTGGACTCTTTCTTATCACGCTTACAAACACACTTGCAGTTCCATTTATCTGTGGATTTTGCGAATCAACAGCAGAAATCGTAATCACATTGTTACCGAAACTCGCACTAGGTGCTGCAGAAAACAAAACTGTAACGAGTTGTGTCTGTCCCGGATAAACTGTAATCAAACTTGGGCTGACAAGAGAAGAAATATAATTCCAGAATGAAGGAACGACTGAAATAAGAAAAGTGTGAGGGGATTGGTCGGTATTTTTTACTGTCACATCAATGTTCTGTGTATTTCCAGGTTCGATGTTGTAAATAACTACTTGGTTTGTTGAGGGTGTAAGTTCCGGATTTTGTGCAAGTGCAGGAAAAATAATGAAAGCAAGAGCGATGATAAAAGTTGTTGCAGCTAAAAATTTCTTCACTGATTCACACCGATGTTAATATATTCGTTTCCAGAGATTTTAAATAGCTAGTGCGATTTTAGAAATCTAATGTTGAATCGTTTTTTCAGTTTCTGCGATGTTCTCTTTTTCAGTTCAGCGAAAGTTTTGTCCAAAATTCCTTGCAAAGTCTCATTTTCTAGTCTCAGTTCATTTCCATATCGATTCATGTAAGTCAAATTTTCAAAAGGAATTTTTTGTCTTTCCTCTCCTTCTTCAGCCGGATAGCCGAGAGTGATTATCGCGACTGGTCTGACATTATCTGGAAAGCCAATGATTGCTTTCACTTCTTCTTCATCGAATGCTCGAATCAAATCTCCACCAAGACCAAGTGCAGTTGCAGTCAAAAGAATAATCTGTGAAGCTTGTACAGCATCTTCGATCGCATAAATAAGTTCTCCACGTTTTCCATATTTCAGTGCAACCTTTTGCAAGTCTGTTCCAACAATTATGCACAGTGGCGCTTTTGCAACGTGTTCGAGTTTCAATGCTGCGTGTGCAAGTTTCTTTTTGATTTCAAAATTATCGACAACAATAAATTCCCATGGCTGTAAGTTTCCCGCAGAAATCGCATGAGTCGCACTGTACAAAATCAGTCCAACAACTTTCTCGTCTACTCCTTTGTCCTGGTATTTTCTGACTACTCTAAGTTTAGAGATTGTTTCGAAGACATTCATCGCTATCGATTATTTTGCTGAACACTTAAGGTTAAAACCTTTTCGTGGATCCACACTGCGGACAAACCCACATCTCTTCTTTCACTCCACTTTTCGACAAAACAATTTCACGAATCATTTTTACATCTTCATGCACATTTTTTGCACAGCTCTCACAGAAAGAATAAGTCCACTTTCCACTGTGGTTCATTACACTCATGTGCTTGCCCATGTGCGTCCTTCATATTAATTAATTCACAGTCCTTAAAAAGTAATTATGGATTACGAGTTCCTTGTCAAGTATTACGAAAAACTTGAGTCAACATCTTCCAAACTGAAAAAGAGTGAGATACTGTCAGAACTTTTCCAAAAAACTCCAACAGAACTTTTGCCACGAGTTGTTCTTCTTGTTCAAGGAATAGTTTTTCCAAAATTTATGCAACTTGAATTGGGCATTGCAACTCAAATGATGATTCGTGCAATCGCTCGTACTACTGGATTCGAACAAAAACGAGTTGAAGAAAATTTCAAGAAAACTGGAGACCTTGGTCTTACTGCCGAAGAATTGGCGAGAAAAAGGAGACAGTCAACTCTCGCAAAAAGAAAGCTCACAGTCGATTATGTTTTTGATTCGTTGCAAAAATTACCAACAGTAACTGGCGAGGGGTCGCAGGATAAAAAATTGAATTTAATTTCGGAATTAATTTCGTCCGCAAAACCGGAAGAAGCAAGATACATCGTCAGGACTGCACTCGGAGAAATGAGAACTGGAACTGCAGAAGGAATTATTCGTGACGCGATTGCAAATGCATTTTTGCTGACTGGGAAAGAAAGCAAGGAGAAAAAATCCGAGATTCTCAATTCGGTAGATTATGTTTACAACATGGTTTCTGATTTTGGTGAAGTTGCAAAGCTTGCAAAAGAAAAAGGCATGGAGGGATTGAGCAGAGTAAAAATAAAATTAGGAAAACCGATACAAGTCATGCTTGGTCTTGCAGCAGAAAAAATCGAAGACATAGTAAAGGAATTCGGAACAGTCGCAATCGAAGTGAAGTACGATGGAATGCGTGCGCAAATTCACAAAGAAGGAAATAAGTTTTGGGTTTTCACTCGCAGGCTTGAAGATGTCACAAAACAATTTCCGGATGTTGTAGAATTTTGTAAAAAAAGTTTGAAGGCACATGAGTGCATAGTTGAGGGAGAGGTTCTTGCAATAAACAAGAAGACTGGCGAGCCTATGCCCTTCCAAAATCTGAGTCAGCGAATTCAGCGAAAATATGATATAGAAAAAATGGTTCATGAAATTCCAGTCCAAGTAAATCTTTTCGATGCAATTTATCTTGATGGAAAACTTCTTGTCGATCAAAAATTTGTTGAACGAAGAAAAATTTTAGAAAAAATTGTAAAGCCAATTCCAGAAAAATTCCGACTTGCAAAAGAAATTGTTAGTGATGATGTAAAAGAAATTGACAAATTTTACAAAAATGCGCTGAAAGAAAAACAGGAAGGAATAATGATGAAAGTTTTGGATTCGCCTTACACTTTTGGAAGACATGTTGGTGGTTGGTACAAGATAAAACCGATAATGGAAGACTTAGATCTTGTTGTGATTAGTGCAACTTGGGGTGAAGGTGCAAGATCGAAGTGGCTGACGAGTTACGAATTGGCTTGTAGAAATCCAAACACAGGAAAATTTTTGAGTTGTGGAAATATGTCTACGGGTTTGACTGAAGAAGAGTACAAGACGATGACTGATACATTGAAAAAAATAATCGAGCAGGAGAAAGGAAAGACAGTTTTTGTCAGACCGAAAGTTGTTATCGAGGTTGCATATCAGGAAATCCAAAAATCTCCGCATTATGATTCAGGTTTTGGTCTACGTTTTCCTAGATTTGTAAGAATTCGCAACGACAAAGGACCAGACGAAGCTGACACAATTTCTCGAGTGAAAAATTTGTACGAATCCCAGGGAAGAGCAGGTTAAGCTTTTATCCTTTCGCTGTTTTGTTTAAATCATGGAAGTTCCAACAGACTTAAAGATTGACTTAGCATTCATTGTTCTGGTATTTCTTATAATTATTTTGTTAATGTTCCTCGGAATCTACGTTCTACCGAAACTTTAAAGAACGTTTTTCACTACTCAGAAGGCTTAAAAGCTTAAATTCTAATTACTGCATAGTTAAAACATTGGTGAAAAAATGTTAGCTTCAGCAAAAGTCATGGACTCGTTGCGAAACATAGGTCTGAATCTTTACGAACGCAGACTGTGGGTCGCTTTGCTAGCAAAAGGAACTGCTTCTGCCGGAGAACTTAGCACATTGGCAAACGTACCTCGCTCACGAACGTACGATATTCTCCAAAGTCTTGCCGAAAAGGGATTCGTTGTTGTTCAAAATTCTAAACCGATAAGTTTTGTCGCAGTCGCTCCTGAAGAAGCTCTCGAACGTGTGAAGAAAAAGCAAGCAGAAGATTTGCAAACTTTGCAGGAACGAATTGACGAATTGAAAAGTTCCAGCACGATGCGAGAACTGAACGAAGTTTTCACAAAAGGTTTGAAGACAGTTATTCCAGAAGAGATTACCGGAGCATTGAAAGGAAAATATTCCGTGCATCAACAACTTGGAACGATGTTCAAGGGTGCGACACAGAAAATTAACATGGTTGTTTCTCCTGAAGGATTGAATGAGATTTTTGAAAATCATTTTGAATCTTTGAAAAAAGCGAAAGAACGCGGAGTCGAAATAAAAATTGCAACGACAGCAAACGAAAGATCCGCAGACGCAGTGAAAGCTCTTGACGGAATTGCAGAAGTTCGCAACATCGACGAGAAAGAATCCGCAATCGCTGGAAGGATTATGCTTGTTGACGGAAAAGAGATGGTTCTCGGCTTGACAGATCCGAAAACTGTACACAACACACAGGATGTCGCGATCTGGAGCAAGAGCGAACATGCAACTGGAAAATTGTTCGAACCGATTTTCAAACTCGTTTGGAATTCTGCAAAACCAGTAAGCTAGTGACGAAATGTCAAAATTGGAACCCAACGAGTTGTCGATACATGGCTTTGATTTGCAAAGACCGACATACAGAAACTGTCAGCGCCCCAGAAGCCTACGAAAAGAAAGAGCTATTGAAGGTGTGACGATTACAGATGGTTACAATCAAGTTGGTTACACATTATTTTTATCGGATGGATTGATTTTGCTTAATTACTGGGATACAAAAAAACAACAAAACGTACAGCTTATGGAAGGGACAGTTAAGACACACGAAGATTTTGAAAAATTACTGAAGACTGCAGATGAACAGATACGAAAGTATCAACTCCACAGCGCTTAGAATTCATCAATTAAAAATTTATTGTGCCATTTTTGAAGAATTTTTTATTTCTTCCACAAATTTATCGAGCTTAACTCCATATTTTGTTTTTCCAGAATCTCTGTCGCGCACAGCAATTGTTTTCGCTTTCTCCTCTTTTTCTCCAACAACAATTATGTAAGGAATTTTCTGCAGCTGAGCTTCTCGGATTTTGTAGTCGAGAGTTCTTGTTTCTCTGTCGATATCAACACGCACACTAGATTCTCGTAAACTCGTAAAAACTTTTTCTGCGTATTTCAAATTTTCATCCGAAATTGGAAGAACGATTGTCTGAACAGGCGCAAGCCACACTGGAAACTTTCCTTGGTAATGCTCAATGAGAATTCCAATGAATCTTTCGAGCGATCCGTAAATGACTCTGTGAATAACAATTGGCGTATGTTCTTTTCCATCTTCCCCGGTGTAAGTTAGTTTGAATCTCTGCGGCATTTGGAAATCGAGTTGGATTGTCGCGCACTGCCATTCTCTCCCCATTGAATCTTTCACATCGACATCGATTTTCGGTCCGTAGAATGCTCCTTCTTTTTCTTTCACGACTGCTTTGATTCCTTTCGCTTTTGCAGCTTTTGTCAAAAACTTCACAGCTTCGTCCCACTGCTCTTTCGTTCCAATGTGATTATCCGGCATCGTGGAAATTTTTGCAGTGTACTTGAGTCCGAAAATTTTGTAAAACTTTTCCATCAAATCGATTTGTTCTTCGATTTCTTTTTCAATTTGTTTCTCAGTTACAAAAATATGTGCATCATCTTGCGTCAGAACTTTCACTCTGAATAATCCGCTTGCGACTCCGCTCAACTCATTTCTGTACAACTGATCAAAGTCGGAAACTCTCAGCGGCAAATCTTTGTAGCTCCATTTCCGAGATTTGTAAAACAAAAATGTTGAAGGACAGTTCATTGGCTTCAATCCAAATTCTTCTTCTCCAAGTTTCGTTGCGAACATGTTGTCCTTGTAGTAATCCCAGTGCCCGCTAACTTTCCAAAGAATCGTGTTTGCGAGTGCAGGAGTTTCAATTTCAATGTACCCTCTCTTCGCAAGTTCGGCTCGAATAAATTCCATGAGTATGTGTCTCAACTTCACTCCTTTGTCATGCCAGTAAACCATTCCCGGCGAAGGTTCCTGAAAACTGAACAAATCCAATTTTTCTCCGAGCGTTCTGTGATCTGTTTCTGGTAGTCCAGCAAAATCGCTTTTCTTTATTCTCGCCATCATCTCATGTTCGCTCAATCCAACGTTTTCTTTTCTGATTTTTTTTACAACATCTTCAGTCTTTCCCGCAGTGTAAACTCTTGATTGTTCGGCGAGTGGATGAGCTTTTACTTTTAGTTCCATTCCTTTGTTCCAACCAAATGGTGCACGGTAAGTTTCAATTCCAACATTTTCCGAATATGTTTGCATCGCTTTCAAAATTTTCAACGCATCATCGGCTGGCGCGAGATCTTTGCTCAAATGTGCAAACGGATAAATCAAAACTTTTTTCACTTTTAATTTCTGCATGAATGCATGTGCATCTTCCATTGCCTTGTCCGCAAGTTTTTCTGTGTCGCCATTTTCAACAGAGACGAAAAGTACGAGTGCGTCTTCGATTCTAGTTTTTTCTTTTTCAGTTTCTTCAGCTGTTGGAATTTCTTTCTGTATCGGTTCATACTCTATGTAGTCAACGTGATTCTGAAGTATGCGCATAAAATCATTTATCGGTTTTTCACTTTAAAGCATCTTCGATTTGCTGTTTGCTTATCGCACCTTCGCGCAAAATTCTCATTCCAGCTCCGAGAGACTCAACAACAGTTGAAGATTTTCTGTATTTCGTTTGTCCACCATCAACTAAAACTTTTATTCTGTCAAAAAGTTTTTCATCTACTTCTGAAATATTTGTCGGTTCTTTTTTCCCAGACAAATTTGCCGATGTTGATATTATTGGTCTTCTGAAAATTCGAATTAATTTTTGCACGAAATCGTTTTCTGGAATTCTAATTCCAATTTTCCCATCAACAACAACATTCGGTAAATCAATCTTCGATTTCAAAATCAATGTAAGCGGACCTGGTAAGAATTTTTCTGCAAGTTTTTCTGCAACAGGATCGAACTCTGCAAGTTCCTTCGCTTGTGCAACATTTGCAACTGCGATTGATACTGCTTTAGTCGAGTCTCTACCTTTTGCTGAAAAAATTCTATCCACTGCATTTTTGTTTGTCACATCAGCCCCGAGTCCGTAGACAGTTTCTGTTGGATAGATAACTGGCTCTCCGTCAGCGAGGTACTTTGCGCATTCGATAGCTGCTTCAACGTTCGCAGAGAGAATTTTCATATATACTTAAAATGGAAATCGAATAATTAATTTGCACAGCCCCGTCGTCTAGCGGTCAAGGATGCAAAGGCAATCGCATAAGCCTCTGGAGCTTGAGACCCCAGTTCGAATCTGGGCGGGGCTACTTTTTCTCAAACACTTAAATCTTTATCACTTGTCTTGTTTTCTATGCGAGCATTGAAGGCTGTAGGAAAAACTACATTATATGCTGCATACGAAACTTTGAAGAGCAAAAGATTTTGGAAATGGGAACTTGGAAGTTTAGGGCTTTATCTTATTCCTGCTTCATATCGACATTTTACAGGTAACATCACTCTTCCAATTCTGAACCCATCGTTCAATTCTCCAAGTCCTTACATTCCAAATAATCCATTGGGAAAATTTGTTGTCAATGCATTTTTCCCAGGAGGCGCAGGCGGTGTTGGTGGTGAAGAACTTTACAAAAATTATACATCGAGAAAATTGACTCGAAAAGAAAAATATCTTAGCCGACTATTCGGAGCTTTGACACAAACAGGAATATTTACTTCATTTCAGTATGTTGGTCATGGGTTAAATTGGATTGGTAGTTGGGGTGGAAATTGGTTTGAGGCTCCAGAATGGTATCCATTTAATTTTTTACTCGCATCAGCTTCAGTATTTACACCAGATGTAGTAAATTATGTAGATTCTAAAATTGGTTTAACAGACAAGTTGAATCACTTGAAATCTAAACTTAGTTCAATTTAATTTACTTTCAAAACAAAATATTTTACAATGAAGTTTGATGTTTTGATTGTTCTAGGTGGTCCAAGCGAATACGGAATTCTTAATTCGCGTTTGGACAAATGTCTGGAACTTTTTAACAAGAAGGATTCTTCAAACATAATTGTTACCGGTCATAGCGAATCGAAAATAATGAAAGACTATCTGGAAAAAAATGATGTTCCAGCGAAATCAATTTTTACAGAAAATCATTCTACAGATACTTTTGGAAATGCATTTTTTTCTAAACTACTTTTCATTCTGCCAAAGAAATGGAAAGCTCTAACAATTGTAACATCTGAGTATCACGTGAAGCGCGCAAAATTTATTTTCAAGAAAATTTTTGGCAAGAATTACAAATTGAAATTTTTCTCAGCAAAGACAAATGTCGATCCGATAACTTGGGAAGAATTGATTGTGCGAGAAAATCTTGCATTTGCTGCAGACGAACTTCTCCTCAACAATCTCCATTTGATTCTCATGAAGGAGCAGAAGTAATTTGCGTCCGATAATTTTCATTTCTCTGATTTTTTCACTCACTCTTTTTGGACTTAATATTGCTTCAACTTTTTTCTCTTTGTACATGCAGCAAAAAGGTTTGGATAATTCTCAGATCGGTGTTGCAGCGGCGATTTTACCCATGTTTGTAATCTTAGGAAGTTTTTTTGTCCCGCGAGTGATAAATACTAACAATCCTCGAAAAATCTTTTCTTTTGCAATTTTTGGTTATTTTATCTTCCTAATCTTCTTTTTTCTCTCTTCGAATTTTTTAGAGTTCATGGCTTCGTATGTGATCCTTGGTATAGCAGCAGCTTTCTTTTGGATTAGCGGAAGAAATTTTATTTTTCATCTTAAAGGGATAGTAAAATCATCGAGTTATTTTTACACAGCTTTTCTATCCACAGGAGTTATCGCACCATACATCGGTGGAGCATTAATCACATACCTTGGTTACTATGCAACCTTTTTCCTCGGCTCTCTGATTATTCTTTCAGCAATTCCAATAGCATTAATTTTCTATCCAACAAAAATTCGAATAAAAGCAAAACGAATAAAATTTAAAATCGACAGAAAACTTTTTAGTTTTCTCCCTCTTGTCTTGACAGCCGGCTTAATCGGTACACTTTTCTTTCTTTTTCCAGTCTTTTTAAAAGAAAACGGAAT
Source organism: bacterium (assembly GCA_027310405.1). GTDB lineage: Archaea > Aenigmatarchaeota > Aenigmatarchaeia > CG10238-14 > SCSR01 > DAIDAX01. The sequence continues at coordinate 10,025 of DAIDAX010000006.1, forward strand.
AAATGAATTGCAAATTGGAATTATTGCAACTGTGGCATCTGTCACAGATGCAGTCTTACAGATTCCATCGGGTAAATTAATTTCCAGAATTACAATCAACAAGTCTTTAGTTTTAGGATTTTTAATTTTAGGTCTAGCATTTTTGATGCTCGAATTTTTACCAAAAACCTTTTGGCAAGTAATTGTTGATGTACTTGTCTGGAGTATTGGCGGATCGGTAGTAGGAATTGCTGTTTTTGCCGCAACAGGAAAAATAGCACAAGTGAAAGCAATTGGAGCACAAATGTTTGAAGTTTTCAACAACGGCGGAAGTTTAATTGGATACTTTCTCAGCGGTTTTGTTTCTCAGATTTTTGGATTTAATTTTTTGTTCATTATCGCTGCAGTTTTAGGTTTCAGCGCAGCAGTCTATTCAGACATTTACAAAAAGGTTACGCAACACACCTAGTGGATTGTCGTAGAGTTGGCGCATTCTTCTAGTAGCTTTCACGAGAGGACTTCTTCGCATTTTCTCATAATACTCGTAAGGAGTTTTTGAGCCGTGGCTAGAAATCAAATCTTCCATAAGCTTGAATTTTTCGATGCCATACCTCCATAATTCGAATGGCAAAGAAATCCCAGAATCTACGCCGAAGACATCCACATTCTTGTCTGACAAAGATTTTTTCAATGCATGTCTGAACGTGTTTACATGCTCCTTGTTCGTAACAGCTGCAATATTTGTCGCTCCTAATTTTTTTGCAACCTTAGAAGCGTGATAAGCATCTTGATATGTGTAAGCACTATCTGGATCAATAATTATCTTGTGTGATGGAACTCCAATGCGGACTGCATAAGCCTTCATAGCATCGATTTTTCTTTTTCCTCCACCAACAAAATAAAGAAAATCACTTTCTCCTCGAAAAAATTTTTGTGCGGCTAAATCTATTCTCGTTCTTGGTATCTCTTCTCCGTTAAACATTGCGCCCGGAGGAGTTGTAGTTCCACCCTGAACGATAATAAAATCGTACAGTTTGTTCTGTCGCACAGAAAGATAAGGCATGTTTACACTAGGTATTGTAGCAGTTATTTTTGTAGTGTAAGGCTGTCTGACAGTACTCATTTATCTCGACCTCAACTCATTTGAGTTCCTTTCTAAATTTTTTCTCTTGCTTTTCGAATTCTGTATCAAGTGCTTTATGTAATTCAAGTGCACCATGCAGTACGGCATACCATTCGCGATACAATGAATTGAAACTGTCGTAGACGTTCACTACCCTGTATTTAGTTTTTATCTTTTCCTCTGTCGCACCTTTCCATGGTTGTGCATTGTTTAGGTAATCTGCAGCTACACTACCTAAAATTTTCTTGACCTCCAAAAAAGCCGCATCAATTTTCGCTTCAGATTCAATTGTGTATTTTCGACTACCAAGTGCTCGTCTAACTTCTTTCAATTTTGGATAAGCCGCTTTTCCCTCAGGCATTTTTCCCATATATCTTTGAACACCAACAATCACAGCATCCAATTCTTCAATTAATTCTTTACGCTCTTGCCTGCTAACAAGTGCGACATCTGGTAATTTCTGCGAGTAATCTGTTTCTCTAGGCATTTCAGCTCGACCTCAATTGGACTCGATTGGGCTCTTTTTGGACTGGATAATTCCTTGTCGCTCTTTGCCAACTTCGTAAACTACGTCTATTTTGTCTGAATCTTGAGTACAATGTAGCATGTTTTCGATTGGACTGTTTTTGATATATTTTTCGGACCGTTGATTTTGATGGTCCAATTAAAGTCCGATTATGGTCCAATCCGTTTTCTTCAGTTTTTACATAACGAATGTTCTTTGTACTACCAATCATTTTGAATCTTCCACTTTTAACCATCGAACGAAGTTCTCTTCTCGCAACAATGTGATCTGTCTGATTCATGTTTGCATAAACTTTATTTGTAATCGTTCTGTGTTGTTTCACATAATCTAACGCACGCATCTGTCTATCGTTCAAATCCGCATACTGCATTTGCTGTCTGGAGATTGTTACTTCCAAACCTTTTGTCAATCCGAATTTTTTCGTAATGAGTTTTATCGCGTCAGCTCCGAAAAGTCCTGCAACCATCGCAATGACGTCAAGTCCGTAAGTGAAAATGTTCAATCTCGACAGAAGTAAGAGCGCGAAGCTTCCGAAAAAAGTCGAAGCGACAATTTCAACTCCAACTCTGCGTTTCTCAAGTTTAAAGTTTGGATAAGTGTTGTACGCATGATAAATTCCAAGTAAAGAACGGACAATAGCGCTGAAAAACACGAGCTCAAAATAAAAAACATAAGTCAAAAGTTCAGCTAGCACTTTCCTCGCCAGCCCTGTGTGTTGTAAACTGCAAGACAATTGTTCTGTCTGAAATGTTCTTCATTCCATGCGGTTCTCCAAAAACACTTCCATCTGGTAGAAAAGTAATTGTGGCAAACTCTTCGCCACGCATAAATTGTTGTTCATACGTCATATTGTCGATGTTTGGAAACTTTGTCTGGTAAAGAAGAGATTGTTTGTTATCCTGCGGACCTTCCAAATATCCAAGATGTCTGACTCTTTCTTCAATTCTGTCGTCGATGTACTTCGGATGAAGGCGAAGTGTGACATCGAAACCACGAAGATCTCTGTAAGTGTACAGTTCGGAATTGGGTACTGCGCTGGCTGTTTCCGCGAGAGAATCCAGTTGCACATAAACGCTGTTCGGTCCTGCCAGAGCCGACCTTCTGTGAGCACTTTTCCCATCCCACATTCTCTCTTCCCATTTCATTTCTTTCCAGTTTGGCATTGACATTTTCACTCACTCCAATTCTTCTTCAGCCTTCTCGTCTTCTGTACGAAGCTCGTCTGACATTTTTTACTTCTCCTTTCTATATTCTGTGCCACTGATAAAATCTACCAAGCGTCTAGATAATTTGTAAATTGTTGGTATAGTCAACCCAACAACAAGTCCTTCTTTTGCTCCATCTAAACCATATGGTGGGATTGCGAGTGCTCCCAAAGCGGCCATGCTCAAACCAGTAAGTGTTGATGTGTAAAGAAGTTTTTTTGCCTCTCTTTTTACTATCGAATTTAATGGCATTTTTACTCGCCTCTAAATTTTTGTTCTTCAGAATAATTATTAAATTTTTTATTGATGTATCTTGCAACTAAACCTGTAATTGTGGCACCAGCAAGAGTTGAGACAACCGCCATTTCATTCGGCATATGGTACAGTAGCCAGTAAATTCCTGAATTAATCGATTGCGGATCGATTTTTGACTGAATCTGTGTGGCGAGCTCTCCCTCCAAATTCAAAAAATATCCGACAACACCTCCAGTCAGAATTGCTCCAGCATATCCACGTTTGCTCATTTTTTACTTCTCCTTTTTCTTTGCTTCTTTCATCTGCTTTTTCAGAAATGCAATTTTGTTCTGTAAGAACTTTACTTCTTTAACGGATTTTACAAAAAACAAATTTTGCTGAGCTTGGTTTAATTCGTTTTCCAAAAATTCCAAGTGTTCGTTAACAAGATTTTTTCCGTTCATTTTAGACCACCAACATGTAGAGCCAAACAGTGTTTTCCGCTATAAACTTCATCTCCAACAACATATGCAATACGTTCTGCCAATTCAGGATCGCTAATAGAATAGTCCCTTAAGTAGCCAGGTCTATCCGGTAACTCACTTTCAACAATCTTCCCAACTAATTTTTTCTCTAGGTCCATAAATTTCAAAGTTAGTGATTTACCAGTAGTTTTTAATTCCACTGAATAAGGAGCAGTAACACCACCTTCAGCGATTCTCATTATGTCATTCAAAGTTAATTGACCGTTCATTGTCTACCGCCTTCTAATGACTTTGGAATTCCGAGTGAACATCTATAAACTTCTTTTCCTTCCTTCTTTCCCACATATTGGAATCCACAATTAGCCAAATAACCAGCTACAATTGGATTTTCACATTTTGCAAAAAGGTTTATTGTGTGCGAACCTCTGTCAAGCTGGGCCTCAAGTGTTGCAAGCAGTTCACCACCTCTTTCACAAAGATCGTTTCCTCTTACCTCGTAATCCAAAGAACTTGAAAGTTGTTTCTTTTTCTGAGCCACACGCTGAGTTACCAATGCTTCGTAAAATCCTGTTAACATATTTCACTACATAGTGGTGACTACATATAAAGTTTACTATTCTATAGTAGCGAAATTATTAATAAGCTTTCGCAGAAAATGGAAAAGTCTTTATACAAAATCAACCAAGAAATACAACGTGGCTAGTTCCGGGGCTGTTTTTCATCAAGTTCTAAGGCAAATTAAGCCTTCTTCCGACCAACGGAGGAAAATTAAGGCTGTTTCCCACAAGGTGCTTTCTCTGGCAAATCGCATGGCAAGGAAGTACAAAGGAAAGGCAATCCTCGCAGGCAGTCTGACAAGGGACACTTGGCTTCCTGACAAGCTAGAGTTCGACGTTTTCGTCTGTTTTCCTGAAAAAATGAAAGAGAGCCAGATGGAAAAGGCTGGTTTGGGCATAGGAGCTGCAATCGCTAGAAAATTAAAGGCAGAATCAAAGGTCGAATATGCAGAGCATCCATACACAGACATAACATACGAAGGTGTGGACATTGATGTTGTTCCTTGTTACTCTGTCCAGTCTGCTGAAAAAATCAAGTCTTCAGTCGACCGCACTCCGTTCCATGTGCAGTACATTGAAAAACATCTTCCGACAAGACTTTCAGACCAAGTTCGACTTTTCAAGCAGTTTCTTAAGGCTGCAAAAATTTATGGAGCTGATGCAAAATATGAAGGACTGTCTGGGTACACATGCGAACTCCTCACTATTCGATACAACGGTTTTCAAAACCTGTTGAAAGCGATTTCGAAATGGCAGGCAGGAGAAATTATTGATCTCGAAGAAGTTTACGGCAAAAAAAATATTGGAGAGGTGAAGAAAAAATTCTGGAATCAACCGTTAGTTGTTATCGACCCAACAGACAAGAACAGAAACACTGCAGCAGCGTTGTCAATGAAAAATTTCTTTTTGCTGAAAAAACGCGTTGCAGATTTTCTGAAAAAGCCGTCTGTAGAATTTTTCCTTCCACCTACACCAGAACCGATTACCGAAAAAGAACTCGCCAACTTGCAGTCGCAGAGAAGAACTGAGACTGTCGTTGTGAAATTTATTCCTCCAAAAGTTGTTCCCGACATTTTGTGGCCGCAGTTGAGAAAATTTGGAGAACGTTTGCAGAACATTTTGGAAGAAACAAGATACGAATTCAAAGTCATGAACCGTGGAGAATTCAGCGACGAAAAATTTATCGCAGCAGTTGTCTTGGAACTTGAAGTTGCGCATCTTCCTGCAGTTCAGAAAAGAATCGGGCCTTCGATTTTCGCACAAAAAGAATCGAAAGAATTTCTCGACAAGTATTTACAGAATCCAACATTCGCTGGACCTTACGTTGAAGATGGAACTTGGGTTGTCGAAACTCCGAGACAGTTTTTGAGTGCGCACGACAAGTTGCTGGACAGCTTGAGTAAACCTCTCGATGTTTTGCAGGCAAAAGGAATTCCAGACAAAATTGCAGAACGACTTGTTACCGGATTCGAAATTATTTCTGAGACCGAAAAAATTTTAGAAGAGGCAAAAAGAAATCCTGATTTTGGAATCTACTTAAAGCAGTTTTTCCAGAAAGTTAAATTAGTTTAATCGAAGACAGCTGAATTACTTTGAATCGTTGATGTAACACTGAAGGTATCCTCTCATAAATCCATGGGCTTCATTAAGCATGTCGCGTACAAAAATTTCGAATTTGTCAGATCTTTCATAACGAATAAGTTTAATCGAATACTTCTTACAAACATCACGTACAGATTGTTCAATATCCTTCCACAAACCATCACCCACTTTATCGAGATCTTGATTAGAAGAAACATGTACTTGGAGCGGGAATTTTTTTACACTATCTTCAACGAGTCGATAAAGCTCTTCTTGTGCTTCATCATAAATTTTTCTTAGTTCTTCGTTGGACACAGAAATTAGATAAAGTGTGAAATTTTAATACTTGTTTATGATAGATGTAACTTTTCTTGGAACAGTTTCGGGAATTCCCACTCGTGACAGAAATCACCCGGCGATAATTCTCGAGTACTATGGAGAACAGAAAGACACTTTGCTTTTCGATTGTGGAGAAGGAACGCAGAGACAGATGCTGACTGCCGGAATAAGTTTCATGGACATCGATAAAGTTTTCATCACCCATTGGCATGCAGATCATTTCGCTGGCTTGATTCCACTAATACAAACTATGAATCTCGAAAAAAGAAAAAAGCCGTTGCAAATTTTTGGACCAGAGGCAGAAAGATTTGTTTCTGACATTGTTGATCTTGGATATTTTGGTTTGCGTTTTGAAATCGAAGCGATAAATATTCCATTCGAAGGTGCAGCTGAAACGAAAGTTCTAGAGACAGAAGAATATGAAGTTTATTCGATTCCTGTTTTGCACACGGTTCCCGCTGTAGCCTACGCGTTTGTCGAAAAGGGAAAGTGGAACATCGATTTGCAGAAACTGAAAAAACTCGGACTCGAGCGTGGAGAATGGCTGAAAAAATTAAAGACAGAACACAAAGTCACGCACAAAGGGAAGACAGTGAAACTCGAACAAGTCGCTGACATGACGTCTGGATTGAAAGTCGTTTACACTGGAGACACGAAACCCTGCGACACAGTCAAGAAAATTTCTGAGAATGCCGATCTGCTGATTCATGACGGAACTTTTTTAGAGGAAGACATCACGGAGAAAGCGCACCACGCAGATGCAAAAGCCGCAGCGAAAATTGCAAAGCAAGCGAAAGTCAAACAGTTGATTCTTACTCATTTGAGCAGAAGATACAAAGACGTGAAACCTTTCGAGGAAGAAGCGAGAAAAGTTTTTGAGAACACAAAAATTGCTTATGATTTCATGAAGATTACTTTGAAGTGAATTTATGGAAGATGTCAAATTTTACATTGGAATAAAAGGACTGATTAGAAATCAAAAGAACCAAATTCTTATTCTAAAATCTGGTCCATTGGAATTGGAATCAACGAAGAGGACTGAAATTTTTTGGGATTTACCTGGAGGAAAAATGAGAATCAATGAGGATGTCGAGCAAACATTGAGAAGAGAAGTGTCCGAAGAACTTGGAATTGATGGAAACAAATTGGAAGTCATTAAAATTTTTGACGCATCGGTTTCAAACATAAAAATATCTCACGGAGAAAATGTACCACTGATGCTGATTACTTTTCTTTGCAACCTACCAGAAGCAAACAAATTCAAGCTCACGCTCGAGCATGCGGGATACAAGTGGGTTTCTTTTGAAGAAGCGCAAAAATTGTTGAGTGCGAAATTTAACAAAACTTTTATCGAGAAATTAAACACAATCGACGAGTAGTGGGCTCACGGGGATTTGAACCCCGGTTTTCAGCTTGTTGCCCATTGTCCGCAAGCTGATGTCCTATCCAAGCTAGACTATGAGCCCGGAAACCTATAAGAATAATTACGTTTAACTTTATTATCTAAAAGTGATTGAATGAAATGCACAAGCTGCAATGTGAACATACTCGCAAAAGATAATTTTGTCCAGTTTGATTGTCCTCAGTGTGGCGAGGAAAAAATCGTCCGTTGTAAAAATTGCAAAATCGCGAGCAACAAGTACACTTGTTCGAAGTGTGGATTTGTCGGACCGTGAATTCATGGGAAAAGTTTTACTGACATTCAAAGTTATGCCGGCTTCTGCAAATATTCCTATTGAAAAAATTGAAAGCGAAATTAAATCAAAAATAAGTGCTGACAGAATGTCTCGTGAACCAATTGCATTTGGACTTGTTGCGGTGATTGTTTCAACACTTGTCGAAGATGCTGAAGGCCAGGTAGAAAAAGTTGAGAGCGCGCTTCGTTCAATAGATGGAGTAGGGGAAGTAGAAGTCACGGAAATCACGAGAACAATCTAGTTGTATTAATCTTTTGAACGAACAAATTATTTTTATGGATGATTTGTGGGAATTTTATTTACCAACTTCTGGTATATCGAGAAGAGAACTTTGGACTCTAGCCGTAGAAAGTGGAATGAAGATTGCAACTACAGTAAAGGATGGAAAATTATATGCTGTTGTTGATGGTGAACGTCACATAGTCGGAGAGTTGTATGCGACCCTACAAAAAAATCATGGTGCATCGGATTTAGCTTTGTACAGAGGGGTGATGCCAAATTTTGAAGCAGAGCTAGAACAAGTCAAGCTCGAGTCTATGATGGAGTACACAAGTCTTCTAAGAGACATAGCCGAAAACACCAGCAAATTAAATCGATTGTCAGAGAACCTTCCCAAACAGGTTGGACATTATGCTAAAAAATAGATGAAGCTGTTAGGAAAGCAAGTGATGTAACTAACGAATAATGCTTTTATGTTTAACCTTTCAACATTCTAAGTGAGGAAAAATGTTTAGGAACTTCAAAATTGCTTCGATGTGGGTTATCGGTGCATTCTTTTTTCTGCTGGCTTCGATGATTGCAGGAAACACACATCCTGGACTTGGTGTTGATGCTTCCGGAATTGCGATAGCACTGTTAGTTGCTTTTGTGTTGTTCTTGCTCGCTGGAATAATGTGGATTTCAGTAGCAGTTGCTTCAAAACATCCTCACGAAGTTTAATTTTCAAACAAGTCCGCTAGATACAAAAAGTCGATGCCTGTCTTTGTCTTCGAGCTCGTCAATTATTCTGCGAACAATCATTCTTTTCGGTTCAGGTAACATCGTGATTCGCGTCTGCAAATCTTTGAACGATTCGAAGGGGTTGTTTCTTCTCGCATTGAGTATGTCCCAAAGATGTCTCTTTCCGATTCCCGGCAAAAGTTCGAGCGAGTGCATTCGTGTCGTCAGTGGTTGTGCTTTGTTGAAAAAATCGACAAAACGTTTTTCATCTTTTGAAACTATTTCAGAAATAATTTCTTCAACCATTCCTTTTGCAAAATTTGTAAGCTCGCCATAATTTATTCTGCCGCGAATGTATTTCACTTGCTCCCTCTTCTCGTCGCCGACATAAACTCTGTCTTTCGCTTTGACTGTTATTCCATCTTTTATCGCAACTTCAAGCAAGTTGAAAAATTTGTCTCCGATTCCCTGTGCGACAGCTTCTGCTCTTCTGTCGTTCGGTTTTCCATGTGCAAGGAAGTCCAATACTATGATGTAATCGTCTTTTGCTATCATTGAGCTCAGCTCTCGGTTCAAATGTTTTTCTTCACGGTTTCGAGAATGAGATTGATTTCGTCTTCCGTGAATGTTGTATAATCTTTGTGAAGTAGAACTCTCAGATCATCCTTGTCTTTCGGAAGGAAGTTTGCAATAAGGACAATGTGTCTTTCTCTCAATTTCGTTATCTTGTTCAACTCTTTCACGAGATTTTTGTATTTTTCAGGAGAGAGCATTACGAATTTTCTGAGAATGTCAAGAGAATTTTTCTGTTCGTACTTCAGTTCTTCAACTTCTTTCTCACGTTTTTCTAAAAATTCTTTCGCTTCTGCGTCTGTGACAGATTGTTCAGAAATTACGTCCATTGTCTTCCCTCGTTTAATTAATTAAAAGGTCAGTATTTAAAGCCTTTACAAAAAGTCAAACTACAAAACTAATTTTTCTTCTTTTCCGGATTTTCGTACTTCAATGCTGGGAACATCGTTCTTAGACCCTCTCTTGCATCATCTCCTTCCCACTCCGCAAACACCATAGCTACTCTGCCGCTTGCCCTCTCATGTTCGTCCAAACTTTGAGACGGAGGAATTAGCACTCCTCGATATTTGGATTGTGTAACATTAGTTAATCTATATAAAACATCCTCAGTTCCAGTAATGTTATCAGTTCCACAATAACTCACAGCAATGTATCTTGCAGAAGCAGTATCGATAAAGAATTCAATTTTTTCTAGAAATTTCCTTACTCGTTTATAAATCCTATCCGACGGGTTTCTCAACTCTATTATTGCTGACATATAGAAATTAGAATAACGATTAAAGATTTAAACGTTTCAGATGCTCTGGTCGAGAAATAACTTTTTTTAACTTTTCGCCATCGTAGACTTCAACAATGTAAGCTTTTCCTCTTCTACCGACGACAGTCCCAACTTTTCCTAAGAATCTTTTGAATGGCATTCCTTTATGTGAGGACGGTTCCTGTTTTATCACAACCTTCTGTCCGTTTGAAAATTCTTGTAAGAACTTTGTGATTGTTGGTCTGTAATCCGGAGGTTGCTCAAACTTTTTTCTTGTCTTCCATCTTGGTCCGTGAGATTTTTCCGACATTCAATCACTTAGTATGTATTTTAACAACATCGAGACTTATCTTTTTAACTTTGTTGTTTAAAAGGTCTGCAACATTCGGTTTTGTTCTTCCATTATCTCCGCTGATTAATTCTTTGATGTAAAGTCCGGATTCACCGAGAACTCTGAATTTCATTTTTTTCTTTCCAAGAATTTTGTAAGAAAACTTTTTCACTCGTCTAAATCGTGTAAGGTTCGCACGCCTATGTACAACTCGTTGCGGAGTTTGTTGAGAGATTTTTCCAATAATAGTTTTCAACTTTGGCAAAAGTTTTTTGTTAATTTCTTTTTCAAAATCAACTACAGCTTCGTAAGTTTTATCCAGTTTTTCGAATTTAACTTTTCTAACAACTTCTTTGTCAGCAAATTTCAATCCGCTAACTTTCACTTTGTTGGATTTGTTTACTGCCTTCTGTAATTTTTTCAAATCGATTTTTCTTTTTTCTGGTTTGACAAGTTCAATAACAAATGGTCTCCATGCAAGATTTCGCGCGTCAATGTCCTCTCTTCCTCCGCCATGAAATGCAGATTTACTAGAACCAACAGCTTTCAGAAAAGGTTTTTCTATTATTTCTTGTACAGAAGTTTTGTATAATTTTCCAGTTCCGTGACAAACTTTGCAACCTTTGCCGCCACAATCAGAACAAATCCATTTCGTCTGTGGGATTCCGCGTGCAAGTTTTTGGTATTTTCCGTAGACAAACAAACTGCGGATTTGCAAACGAATACTTCCTGTAGATAAATTAACTAATGCAGTCGCATCTGGTAATTTCGAATCAAATTTTTTTCCAGATAATTTTTCAACAAGTTTTCCAACCTCTCGATTCACTTCTGACTTTATCGGTTCAACATCTTCGACTCCGGTTTTTTCCCATAATTCTTCTTGCCGTTTCTCAAGTTCATCTGGAATTACTGAACCGATCAAATATGTTTTGAATTCATAGTCGTGAAATTTGGATACAACATTTTTTGTAACTTTTTCGATTTCGTCTCTAAAAAAATTGTTGCATAAAAAACATTTAGTTGGTTCTTTCGATTCTTTCACAAAATTTCGGATGATTTTTCCTCGCTCGCTATTTGTCATGCCGTGTCCAATCATCCCAAATTGACGACCAAGACAATTGTTACATACATCGTTCTTAAGAATTATTTTCAATTTTTCTTTGTTCTTCGGATTGTCGAAAAATTTCAAATCGAATGGCATGCTCATCAACTTAAACTATTCTCGCACCTTCAATCAACGCACGCTTCGCTCCCTTTATTCCCTTCTCGCTGAGAATGTAACTCTTCCCCCCAGCGTGTTTCAACAAATAACCCATCTTCAAAAGTTTTTCAATTGAATTGCGCACGAAATGTCTCTGCACAGCTGGAAATTTCATTGCTATCTCTTCCATTTTAATTGGTTTGGCTTGTCCTCTCGACATAGCTAGGAAGGAAAGCAAAATCGTTTTTTCGAGTTCAGTTAACTGATGCTCCATATGGTACATATGTTGGTTCCGTATTAAAATTTAAATAGAGTGTTGGTGTTTTGATTTTTAGGTAGAAATGAGTAAGTCTTCAAAGACTAACGAAGTTGTCTATGAGTGGGTATGTGCAAAGCCTGGAATGTGCACATACGACATGGAAAAAAGACTAAACATGTCCGGTGGTCGTGTGCGCCATGCTCTTTCTAGATTAGAAAAAATGGGACTGATAACTTTTCGATGGGTACAGAGCAATCCGCACTTCTACAAACTGAGTTACCCTGTGCCGACAAAAAGACTTCTTCCGAAAAAATTAATTCACGAATTGAAAGCAGTTAGAGTTTGAATCCAAATTGTTTTGCAAGATTTTTCAGTTGACCTCTTTCAAGTCCAGCCTTTCCACCGAACATCTTCATCATTTTTTTCATTTGGTTGTACTGATTCAAAAGTTCTCGAACTTCTGTTTCGCTGCATCCACTTCCTTTCGCAATTCTTTTTATTCTCGAGCCTTCGATTGAATCCGGATTTTGTCTTTCAAACTTCGTCATGCTTTGAATGATGTACTTGTATCTTTTCATTTTCTCTTCTTGCTTCTGCAAAAGATCTTCTGGAATTCTTCCGCCAAGTCCAGGAATCATTGACGCAACTTGTTGCAACGGTCCCATCTTTCCCATCGCCTCAATTTGTTCCATGAAATCTTGAAGTGTAAATTTTCCTTCAATTAGTTTTTGTGCTTTCTCAGGGCCGAGTTCAGATTCTTTTGCTTTTTCTAACAATGTTTGCAAATCTCCAAGTCCAAGTAAACGAGAAACAAAACGAGTTGGATTGTAAACTTCAAAATTGTCCAGATGTTCCCCAGTTCCAATGAATTTTACTTTTGCTCCAGTGACGGAAGTTGCAGCAAGTGCACCACCAGCTTTCGCAGTTCCATCCATTTTTGTGATTATCACTCCAGTTACTCCAGCGAGTTTGTGAAATTCTTCAGCTTGCACTCTTGCAACTTTTCCTAAATCTGCAGGAATTGTCAACAGAACTTCATCAGGTTTTATAACTTGTGCAAGTTTTTTCAACTCTTCAGCAAGTTGTTTATCTAACGCATTTCTTCCAGCAGTGTCAAAAATTAAAACATCGTATTTAGAAAAAGTTTTCAATGCAGTCTCTGCTGCTTCAAACGAATCTTTCTTGTTGTGCACGTAAACTTGTGCTCCAACTTGTTTTCCGATTTGTTGAAGTTGTTCAGGTGCTGCAGGTCTATAGAAATCTAGAGCAATCAATACGGGTCTCATGTTGTGCTTCAAAAAATATTTTGCAAGTTTTCCAATGCTTGTAGTTTTTCCAGAACCAAAAAGACCAACGACCATTATTCTCTTTTTTTCAGTGAGTTCGCTTGGTTTTCCTCCAAGAAGAGCAACAAGTTCTTCATAAACAACTTTCAAAACATACTCGCGCAGAGTTAGTCCAGCTGGAATTTTTTCTTCCAAAGTTTTCTTTCGAATTTTTAAAATTAATTCATCAGCAAGTTTTGTGTCGACATCTGACTGAAGTAAAATCTTTTTTAGCTCTACAAGAATTTCCTCGACAGATTTTTTGTCTATAGAAGTTCCTGTAACTAGTTTACGAATTAATCCACTGAGACCTTTACCAAGTGTGTCAAACATATTCTAAGAAATAGTGATTTGTTTTTAAATCTAATTGCTAACTATCTTGTGTAAATAGTTTTTTATTCATAATTATTTTTAGAATGATGGCGAAAGCTTCAGAGATGAGGGAAGCACTTGAGTACATTGGAGTTATGTGCTGTTCTTATAATCAAGTTAGACTTTTGCAGACTGTTGTTCATTTGAATAAATTAAAATTATCACATACTCCAGTTGTTAAAGAGTATCTTAGATATGCTAACGATGATCTTGCTCGTGGAGATACATTATCGGCAATAAAAAATTTGCAACGTATTGCAGAATATTTGATTTTGTTAACTGAATTCTATGATGAATTAAGATAAAATATTTTGTACAAAATTTTCTGCATTAAATTGTTCAACATTTTCATACTCTTGCCCAAGTCCAATGAATAGAATTGGTTTCTTTAACTCATGCGTAACAGAAAGTATTGCCCCACCTTTCTCGTTTACATCAACTTTTGTAAAAATTACAGCGTCAACTCCAACTTCGTTGAACATTCTTGCTTGAAGAATAGCATCATTTCCTGTCAACGAATCAATCACTAAAATTTTCAAATCTGGTTTATCCACGCGAATTATTTTTTTCATCTGATCCATGAGATTTACATTCGTATGTGCTCGTCCTGCAGAGTCTGCTAAAACAAAATCAATTCCGTGTGCTTTCGCATATTCGATTGCATCGTAGATAACAGCCGCAGGATCAGCTCCGTATCGATGTTTGATAACTTGTACACCAATTCTTCCAGCATGTTCCTCAAGTTGCTCTATAGAAGCTGCACGAAAAGTATCAGCTGCTGCAAAAACACATGAATGTCCACCGTTCATCAAAAACTTTGCAAGCTTTGCAAGCGACGTGGTTTTTCCTGCACCATTAAATCCGAGAAACAAAAGCGTCGCAGGTTTTTTCTTTGCAAGAATTTCTTCTAAATTAATTTTTGGTACAGATAAAATTTCCAACAAACTTTTTCTCAATGAGTCATCAACAGTTTCCTTGAGCTTCCCACGTTTTATTGTTTTTCCAACAAGTGCATTTATCAAATCGAGTTTAATTTTTTCTGCAACTTCAACTGCAACATCAGCTTCAATTAAATCGTTTTCAAAATCGTTCAGAACTTCTGTGACCTCTTCTGACGTGAGAGTTTTTTCAATTACACTTTTTTTAACTTTCTCTGCAATTTTTTTAAACAATGAAGTTTTCTGTGGTTTTTCTGCAACAATTTCTTCAGGAATTTTCTCTTCAGGTTTCTCTACTTTCTCTTCAACTTTTCCGGAAAGATTGTCTACGAGTTTTTGTAATTTTTTTTTGAAAAGTCCAAACATTTATCCAGCCTTTGTTTCTTCTGTCGTCGGCTGCTGTATCTGCATAGCGAGTTGTTGCAAAGTAAACGAAACTTTTTGTATTTCTTTTTGCAAGTCATTGACAGCTTTCATAAGTTCTTCCTGTCTTTTGTTCAAAATTGTTTTAGCTTCTTCGACATTTTTTTCCAGTGCAACATTCGCTCCAATTTCCACGATGAAAGTTTTCTTTTCCAAAAGTTTTCCATGAGTGTAAGCTTCTCCACCAATTGGAATCAGAATATCGCCATTCTTTTTTTCCACTTCGTCAATGGTTGACAATGTAGATTGAATCTCAGCAATTTTGTTCAAAACCAGATCTCTTTGTTTCAATAATCCGTCTAGTCTGGATTCCAAAATTCTGTAAGTCAGTATTCTTTCCTGTTCTTCTCTTTCAGCCATGAAATCACTTTTATTTCGCGGTACTAATAATTTAAAGATATGAAATTTAAAGCGTTGATTTTTACAGCAATAATTTTTTTGTTTATTGTCAGTTTTGTAGGTGCCGACTATGTAACGATGCCTTCCTTTGGAGCTTATTGGTGGAACGATACAATTCCAGTCAGCGGAGTTGCAAAATACACAAACGGTACAGCAATTTCTGGAGCAAGTGTTGTAATAAATCTTGGAAGCAATCAATGCACGAACACTACAGCAAGTGATGGAAGTTATTTTTGTTCGATAAATGCTCCTCTTAACGTTGGAACTTACAACCTCACGATAAACGTCACAAATTCAACGGGAAGCAGCACGATAAATTCAACGTCGATTCTCGTTCAGCCAACTTACGGTCTCGCTCCGATTGGAACAACTCCGAGAATTGTTTACGAAATTCCGATGCTGATGCAGGAACCTTCGGGAAAAGTGAACATCGTAATCGTGAGAATAACTGCGTGGAGAAGTGCCTAATTAATTTAACTAACGAGCAAAATAATTATTGATTGAATGAAAAAAGCAGTTTTGTTTTTTACACTCGTTCTCGTCTCGATTCCTTTAGTCTACGCTGCAACAACACTCAATCCTGGATCAACGACTTTCACAATTGCTCCACTTTTTTTGAACGGAATTCAAGCGCAGCCGCAGCTCGGAGATTACTGTGGAGATCCACGAATTCCAGCGACGCTATCACCTTATTTCGGTTTGCAAGGTACGCCGACTAGTCTCAACATTCGCTGGGATGCAGAAACGCCAACAGGAAATGCGACGCAAATCGGAGTGAACTGTTACTTGAACTGTGGAAATCCTGGAAACAACATAACACAGAATTGCGCAGGAGTACAGTCATGTTCCTATGTTGGACCAACAGGCTTACATTCGTGCACAATATCGAATCCAAACTATCTTTCGAAACAGACTAACAATATCACCTGCCAGTTTTACGAAGTCGTTAATTCTTCAATTCAACTTCTTCCGTATCCGAACCGAACTTTCTACTTGTACGACTACTTCGTCTCTTCTCCGACAGTTTCAACTACTGTTGGCCAGCCTTTTACTTTCAAAACCTCTGTCACAAACTTTGGGCTTTTCACAGACAACTTCACTGTCAACAACACAGCTTTGCAAAAAGCAAGTGAGATTGCAATTGACAGACCTGTTATTCAAACCGATTCTGCATATTGCGGACAAGTAGTTAGCGTGTTTCCAACAGTCGTGATGCTTGTTGCAGACACGATTCCAGTTTCGTCACAGGTTCATCAGACTTTTGATTCCAACACATGCACAACAAACAACGACTGCAGTTATCTTACTCTCGGCAATCAAGTTGGAAAATGTGTGAGTGGAGTTTGCTACAAAGCTTACACTTCAACAATCACTGCTGGTTTGACATCTCTTCCAGATTTTGGAATCGGCGGATTCTTGGCGATAATTTTCTCTGCATTCGTTGTGTTTTTCTTTTTCAACAAGTATTACAAAAAGTTCTCCTAAAAGTATTTACAGAAGTTCTGCATAGATAATTAACATGCCAAAAAAATCTCTGTCATGGCGAAAAATTGCAAAGGGTTTGGAAAGTTGGGGGTGGTTTGCCGAAGAAATAGATAAAAACAAAGTTATTTTGGAGAGAGGCAGACAGCGCATAATAGCAAGAAAAATTCCTTCAACCGGAAAATGGAAAGTTGAGTATTATTCCGGAAAAATCATGGATGACGCAACCGGTTTTCACGATGAAGATTTTGCAAAAATTATGGCCAGTGAAATGGCAATTCTAAAATAGAATGAACATTTTCTAAACGTTTAAAATTGCAAAACAAATTTTCTTTTACGGGTCCATAGTCTATCGGTTAGGACGCTATCCCAAAAGGACGTCAAACCCTTACAAGGTAGAGAGAGGAGTTCAATTCTCCTTGGACCCACTCACTCGGATTTTTCCCCTTGGAATCTCTCGACCAAAATTTTAGTAAATCTGTACATTGGAGCAAAACGGGTAAGTTCACGATAGATAATCATAATATCTGAATCATAAACAAGTTGGACATCATTCATTGTGTATCCTGGAATCTTGCCTTCGGAAAGAAGTTTAACAAATTCATAAACAAGTCCTTCCTTCTTTTCTTTTGTCACAAGCGAATGGGGTTACGTTAGATTGTTGTTTTGGATATAGGTTTAGGAGTACCAAAAGTTGTACAAGATTAACACTTCAGCGTCTTAAAATAATCTACGTAGGTATTTGAAATATTTAAATAGTAAAAAATACAAGTAAATGATATGGTTAGTAGACCAATAACTCTTTCTCTGAAAGAGGACGTTGAGAGGGAATTGAGAAGACTGGCATTGCAAAAATATGGTAGAAGCAAGGGCGCATTAGCAAAAGTTGTGGAAGAGGGTGTGAGAGAAGTGGCAAAAAATAATACAAAGGTTGATCGTGGCTGGGATAAAATTTTTGCAGTGATGAAGGAGATAGAAGGAAAAGGATATGGTGGGTTGAAAAAATACAAGAGAGAGGAGCTCTATGACCGCTGAGATGTTTTTCGACACAAATATACTTGTTTACGCATTCGACAGTCGTGACCAAAGAAAGCATGCAGTAGCTGTACAACTTTTATCAGAGGTGAAATCCGGAAACCTGAAAGGAGTTATATCGAACCAAACGTTGTTCGAATTGTTTCTTATTTTGACAAGAAAATTAAACAAATCAATCACAGAGATCATGGCAGAAAATCTTGTTGAGGGCCTTATAGAGACGGTAGAATGGAAAAAAATTAATTACACTTACAAAACAATCGTCGGTGCTCTGCACATAATCGACAAATACAAGACTTCTTTTGTAGACACAGTAATCGCGAGCACAATGTTGGAAAACGGAGTAAAAGAAATTTTCACCGAAGACAAAAAGGATTTCGAAAAGATTCCTGGAATAAAACCGATTAACCCGTTCAAAGCCTAATTCTGATTTATCCTTTCCAGTTTAATTATATAGGAGAGTGTAGAAATCTTTATAAACAACTGTTTACAAAAGTAAACATATGTTTACAAAAATAAACACTTTAGTGCCCTTTTTGGAGGAACCGTCCAGAAAATTCCACCTTAGGGAACTTTCAAAAATTTTAAAAATGAGTCCAGCTGGCACAAGGAAAGTAGCCAGCATCATGTTAAAGTTTGGTCTGATTTCAGAAACGCGTGAAAGAAACCTGAGACTATTTCAAGCCAGTTCCGACAACAGGATGTTCAAAGAGTACAAAAAGTTCTATACGGTTTTCAAAATTTACGACTCAGGTCTTATAGATTTTTTAAATAGCGCATTTTTGTACCCAGTAATCGTTTTATTTGGCTCTGCATCTAGGGGAGAGGATTTTAAAAACAGTGATCTTGATTTTTTCATTCTGTCCAACCAAAAAAAAGAGCAGAATCTGGATGTTTTCGAAAAAAAATTGAGCCGAAAAATACAGCTTTTCGTCATGAATCAAAAATCCTTAGTAGATTTAAAAAGAAAAAGCCCAGAACTTTTCAACAACATTTTGAACGGCATAAAGCTGGAAGGTTTCCTGAAAGTGGTATGATGTTTTGGCAAGAATGTCTTGAAAAAGGGGTTGTGAGGAAGTCTAGTCCGGACAAGGAACTAGCAAAATCTTTAGTCAAGATGTCGGAATTGCGTCTAAATTTCGTTAAGTCCGTGACTATCAGCAGATCGAATGCCCCAATCGTGATTACAGAGTCTTACGAAGCTTTACGAGAAATTTGCGAAGCCCTAATTGCACTAAACGGCTTTAAAGTTTACTCGCATGAATGCATAACGGTTTTTCTGAAAGAAATCGCGAAGGACAGTTACCTTGCAGAGGTTTTTGACAGATATCGAAAAATAAGAAATGGAGTGAACTATTATGGCAGGCAGGTTAGTGAAGAAGACGCAAAGCAGTCTTTGAAGGATATAGCTGACGCAATTTCAAGAACTAAGAGCATATTGAAAATTTAATACATATAGTAAAGTGTAGAAATCTTTATAAGGAGATTTTAACCACTACCAGATAGTGACAATTAATGCCGTTCATACCAGAATCCACATTGGATAGAAGCGTTGCAAAACTTGATTTAATAAATCTTGCTAAATCTCTTTTTGGTGGCTGGAACAAAGTTTATCATTTTGGAGGGCATAGGGAAAATCCAAAAACAAAAGCAGACGAGATAGAAGAAAGAGTAAACAGGGCAAATCATTTCTACAAAGAGTTTTTTGGAAGCGATGAAATAGATCCAACTCTGGAAAAAGAAATTATTATTGACACAGAGCTTGATGTGGCGAGAGACTTCGAAGCAAAAGATAGATGTCCTGTCAGAAGCTATTTTTTTGAAACAATTCAGACGGAAGAAGGAGAAAGCACTTTCGAAGATTATCTGAGCGATAACGAAAATATTTCTCTCCAGCCAATTAACGGAAGAAATTATTTACTGAAAGATAACGGCGAACCAATTGGTGTTGTGAATGGAATTGCAT
>DAIDAX010000070.1 GCA_027310405.1 bacterium
TGCCAGTGCTCAAAAAATTTAACCTCATTGAATAAAATTGACCTTGATTTGACATCGCTGGCTTTGATTGAATTTTCTTGAACATAGTTTACTCAGAATGAACTTGAATGGACTAACCTGAACAGGATTGCCCTTACTTTAATTTAAAACTTCCTGGGATGGCAGTTTCCTCCTCAAGTTCATGAGCATCCTTAAAGTCATACTTGGAATTCGCAAAAGGGGTAGTTTGAATTTTCTTTTCGATGGATGGGAGCTTCCTTTTGAATTTCTTTACAGCTTTACATAAGCTGAAGTAATTAAGTTTCACCTCTTCGCCCGTCTCCCGTTGCAAATCAACCTCGATTACTCGTTTGAGAAGATTTATCTTCCATCCCAAAATAATGGTAGCATACTCATCAGCAATGGCATCGTAAACATTCCTGTTTTTCTCCTTTAGGAATTGTACAATTAGATTCTTTTTCATTTGATCGTTTCTTTTATTAAACTCAATCTATTTTACCAACATAAACCC
>DAIDAX010000071.1 GCA_027310405.1 bacterium
GTTCTCACGTAACTTATGATTTCAAAACTCAGAAAGGACGAGTGAACGTCGCGCATACTCAAATCGACAATAATTACTATCATGGTGAACTTGTAAAAAAATTCGGAAAGGATGTTTTGTATATCGATAACGGACGATTCACGACTTGCGACCGTGATACGCCTGATTATTATTTTCAAAGTTCAAAAATGAAGCTTGTCGTGAATGACAGGATAGTCGCCGAACCAATAATTTTTTATCTCGACGGCGTTCCAATTTTCGCGCTTCCATTCGGAATCTTTCCGAGTAAAGCAGGAAGACGAAGCGGGATAATCACGCCGGCATTCGGCGAGAGCGCAAACGGCGGCAGGTATCTCTCGCACTTCGGTTATTTCTGGGCGATGAATGATTATATGGATTTGACGACAACCGCTGACTGGTACACCCGCAGCGGGTATGTTCTCAGAAGCGCATTCAGGTATAGTATGAGATATTACTTAGACGGGAGCATCAGCGGTTCATACAGCTACCG
>DAIDAX010000072.1 GCA_027310405.1 bacterium
GAATTACATTCTGCAAGAAAGTCAACATAGTCTTTACTGTTGACATAAATTGAAATCTTTGGCATTTACTCAAAGTCTGTTATCTTGTTTTTTGTATGACGTTTTTTGATATGAACTTCTAATCCATCTCTTGAGAAAAAAGAAATTTTACATTCATTACATTGATACGACATAGTAACACATTGGGTGATTACAATTTAACAGAATTGATCGACGACAAGCTAACCAACACGATGTTTATTTTTGCACAAAAATAAAATGAAAAAAAGTTGAGCAAGGTTAATAACAGTTACAAGAAAACAAGTAGTGCATGGTTGAGGCAAATCTCAGGACACATGTATTTCACGATCTCAGCCATTTTGGGTTAAGAATTGTGGTTGGAGTTTTCTTCATAGTTCACAGTCAGGCAAAATTTGGCAGTGGATTTGGAGGATTTCTTACAAATCTTGGCCTGCCTGCAGAGATGGCAATACTTGTAGGATTACTTGAATTGATAGGTGGTATTCTTC
>DAIDAX010000073.1 GCA_027310405.1 bacterium
GGGCATACAGAAGTCAATGTCGGTCTGATGCTAGTGGATTTGCTGAGACAAAATTTACAGCTTAATAATGAAATGTCCAGAATAACAAACATATCGCTGAAGGACGTGATGAGTAAGAACATCGTGTCGATTTCCCCAGAAGCATCGTTGATTGAAGCTGCAGAGTTGATGGAGAGGCATAACGTACACAGGCTGCCTGTAGTGGAAGATGGAAAGTTGGCTGGTATAATTTCACGATCTGATTTGATCAGGGCATTGATTGATTGAGCGCTGGGAAGGGGATTTGAACCCCCATGGGCTTTCGCCCGCTGGTTTTCAAGACCAGTGCTCCACCAGATTGAGCGACCCCAGCATCCTACAATATTTATTGTTTCTTAAAAGCTTTAGAAAAAGTTATTCCACGAGCAATCTGCCAGCTTTCGGTATGTTCAATTGCAGCTTATCTCTAAACTGGGTGACATATCCACCTGTGACAGTGATATTATTTCCAATTGACACGCGACTTATC
>DAIDAX010000074.1 GCA_027310405.1 bacterium
AGAAAATAGTAAAGATTATTTAATCGATCTAATAAAAGCCAAATCGCCAACCAATAGTACCCAGATAGAAAAAGATGGTGAAATAAAGAAAATAAATACATCTAATGATTTATGGGAATATAGAAGAAAAGTAATACCTTTAATACAACATGATGATGATTTATTATTTGATTATGTTGGAAATTTAAAATTTTTATATGCAGAATATGATTTAGTGTTTGAATTAATAAATAGTAATAACTTTTCAAAAGAAAAAGAAAAAACATTAATAGAAATGTATGCAAATTCTGCAATTATGAAGAGAAAAGAATTTGAAAGAGTATTTTATAATTGTCTAGAAAAAAGAGGTGAAATTGAAGAGTATAAACATTTATTTCCAAATTTAAGTGAAGGTAAAAAAGAAATTAATTTAATGGACTTTAATCCACAAGAAATGGGTGCTTATATTATTTCAATCAATCAAGAAACAGCTATAAAATTAATGGAAGCAGATAAAACAATATCATC
>DAIDAX010000075.1 GCA_027310405.1 bacterium
ATGCAGCACCTGTCCAAGCCTTCTTACGAATTTTCCATGTTTCCATGAAATAGGACGCTTGGATGTCAAACCCTGGTGAGGTTCTTCGGTTCGTTTCGAATTGAACCACATGTTCCACTGGTTGTGTGCCTCCCCGCCAATTCCTTTGAGTTTCAACCTTGCGGCCGTACTCCCCAGGTGGCTTGCTTAACGGGTTACCTTCGCCACACGAATCTAGATTTCAGACAATAGATTTTCGACTTTAGACTCAAAATTCTAATGTCTACGGTCTACAATCTAAATTCTAGACTCATGCAGCTAGCAAGCATGCGTTTAAGGCTAGGACTACGCAGGTCTCTAATCTGCTTCGCTCCCCTAGCTTTCGTGTCTCAGTGTCAATTTTCTTTCAGAGACTCGCCTTCGCCAAGAGTGTTCCCTAGGGTATCAACGCATTTCACTACTCCTCCCTAAGTTCCAGTCTCCCTAAAGAAAATTCTATTCTCCCAGTATCCCTGCCTTTCCTATGAT
>DAIDAX010000076.1 GCA_027310405.1 bacterium
CGTTGAAGAGAGACAAGAAGGTGACAAGAAGGTATTTGATACTAAGACCCGTCCAATCACAGAAGAGGAACGCGTATCATTCACCGCAACAATGAATAAATTGAGTGCAGATGTTCCTGTTATGGAAATGAAAGTTGCTGCGCTCTCTCGTGAGAGAACTAGGTTTTCAAATGAAGCATCCATCGCTTTGTCTATTATTTGTGATGAATTAATTCAACAAATAATTGGTCACACAATGAATCGTGTTCTTGCGGCAAAAAAGAAGATTATTCAAGTGTGTCATTTGCATGAACCTGGAGTAGAAAAGCTTTCATTGTACCCTCTTATCAAGAATCTACCATCGTTCGTTTCTATGGCAGAAAAACTTACCGAAGAAGCTCGCAGTGAAAAGGCTGCCAAAGAATTGGCGGCCGCGCTTGCTCAAGCGGAAAAGGATTTCAAGAAGAAGTTCGCAGCTCATATTCCCAAAAAGAAGATGACTGTTGAAGCCGCCGCTGCACTACAGG
>DAIDAX010000077.1 GCA_027310405.1 bacterium
TTATATAACTGTTCTAATTCTTCGGGAAGATTCATTTCACCTGCCAGAAGTACGAAACTCTTCCTTATATTTTTTATAAAACGAGCAGTTTTTTCATTACAATACTCAGTTGATTTAGTGAAAGTGTCAACTTTAAATTCATGTCTCATCAAACTCCCCCATCAACTAAATGGACAATTTTTTTATCAGCAACTTCAGTAATCACATATAGTGTTAATCTTCTACAATATATATATTTATCGAAAATCAAGTTGAAAGTTAAGGTTAAAAGTTAACTAATTTTTTTAACAAATCGGGAATAATCATAATTTATAATTCTTCAGATTTACAATAAAGTTCAATCAATTGAACTGGTGCATAATAATATGCATTACCGATTTTATATTCATATATTTTTGGATTTTCTGCTTTAGGTTCTTCATCAACTAAACTGAAAGTGACTGGTTTCATAACGGTTTCCCATAAAGCTGATTCAGGTCGTTTCTTACTTCCCATGATATCTTC
>DAIDAX010000078.1 GCA_027310405.1 bacterium
CATTTGCCTTTTTTACTTTTGACAAAACGGCAAAAATTGGATTCAAAAATAGATCTATTTTTCTATGGTTTCATGGTTCCAAATGGCCTTGGTATGGTTTTTGAATGAGGAGAGCGCAAGCAAGAATCATGCCAGGATGCCTTGTAATCCTTGGCATGAAGATTGCATGGGCATTTGGCCTAAAGCAAGAATCATGCCAATTTCAAATTCCTGAATGATTTTGTGCAATGAAGGAAATTCCTTCATTTAATTCGATAGCGAATTAAAAATTCCTCAATAATTTCAAAGCCCTCATTGCCCAATGCGCATTTTTGCGCATATGATGAAGGAAAAAGCCTTCACTTCCTATTCAAGGTCGCTCGAAATCATTAGATTTTCTTCCGCATCGACGTTGGCATGGGGATTGCATGATCCTGGGTGTCGGGCCAAAGGCCCGCGAAAAATCCTGAAGCTCCAGGGAAAAGGAGCAGGAAGGAAGAAAATGAGAGATCATAGGATAGGTG
>DAIDAX010000079.1 GCA_027310405.1 bacterium
TCGCTGCACAAGCTTAATGTGCTGCACATCACAGATTTCTCGGAAGAGACAGAGGATTTCAAGCTCGGCAAGCCTTTAAAACCTGCTTCAAAACTTTCGGAGTATCTCCTTTCCCTGAGGGCAGTAGCAAGCCAGTTAGGAATAAAAGAAGCTGCTGCAAAACAGAAAGTTGGAGAACTGCCTTCGCAGGTGGATGAAAAAATTGCAAAGCTACAAAAGGAAGTAACCTCAAGGACAGATGAGCTGAGAAGCCTTGAACTAAAAATAAAAGAAAAAGAAGAACTTGCTTCATTGGTAAAACCCTTTTTCGGGCTTCCGCTCTCGTTAGAATCCTACACAGGCTATGAAAGCTTGAAAGTTTACACAGGTTTTATAGATGCCGAAATAGAACCAAAACTCCAGAAAATCACTAATAACTATGAGCTTTTCACAGGCGAATACGAGAAGAGAAAGGTATTTGCTCTTTTTATCCCGATTGCATTTTCAGAAGACGTTGGAAAAC
>DAIDAX010000007.1 GCA_027310405.1 bacterium
ATTGACAGATGGGGAATTGAAACCGATTTGTTTGAATTTTGCGTGATGAATGGAATTAGTTTGAGCGATTATTTGAAATTCGTAAAAGTTTACAAGACTGAAAACGATTACCTCACCTTGTTTGACATTGCATTGAGCATGAGACAAATTTATTTTGTTTTCTTCGATGAATTACACAATCAAGATTTTTTGCACAAATTCAACGGACATTTGAAAGAACCTTTCTGGAAAATTTTGAAACAGTTTGGGTGGGAACCAAAACTCGACGAAGACAGTAAAGTATCGTTGTTGCGTGAATTGGCTCTGTCATTTTTGGTTTTTGCAGAAGATCAAGAAGTTCTAAAAATCTGTTCTGAAAAATTTGAACAGCATGTGAAAAATAAATTGGTATTGAATCCTAACATTTTTGGACCAGTTTTTTATGCAGTTGCCACAATTGGTGGTAGAAAGAATTTTGAGAATCTTTTAAAAATTTACAATAGAACTGAAAGTCTCGATGAAAAAATTTATGCACTGAGTGCACTTGGAAGATTCAGAGATGAGAAATTGTTGTTAAGAACACTGAATTTCTCATTAACAAACAAAGTAAGATTACAAGATCTTACAACTCCAATTGGTTCAGTTGCAGCGAATCCCTATTCTCGAAAAATTTTATTCAACTGGATGAAAAAGAATTGGAAAAAAATAGAAGCTCGAAGAAAGCACGCATCACCAATTTTCATGCGACTGATAGAAGTATTTATAACTGCATACCTCGGAAAAGAAAACGAAAAACAACTTAGAAAATTTTTCTCAACACATCCAGTTGAATACAAATTGATTTTGGAAAAAGCTTTCGAGAGAATGAGAAGAAACACTTCGTGGCACGACAAGAATAAAAAAAGTCTTATAGAATATTTTTCAAAATAAATACAGGCGTGCTGGCAATAGCCTCTCTTTTGTTTTTAAGGTAGCATTTGTCTAAGCGCAAATGCTTGCACTCCATCGGCCACATGCAGCCCGTTTCATCACCGCTTTCGCGGAGTGTCGTTTCTGATGCTGATGTTTGCGTTCTCACGCAGCTTTTTGTAAAGCGACCTTAAGTGGAGAGAACTTCCTCAGCTTACGTTTGAAAGTAAGCCGAAGCTACCCAACCAGCTCGCCTTGAAAAATAAAATGTCATTGGTGTTTATAAATTTTTAGTCATTTCATTCCATACCGCTTTGTAAAATGTCGGTAAGTTTCGTTGCTGCAAATGAACGGTATGTCGGGCTTACCTTCTATTTTTATTTTTCCATCTATGACGATTGTGGGCACAACACGGACGCCGTATTTTTGTGCTGTGGCCGATTTCGTTTTTTTATCGAGATTGTACACGATTAATTTACACCCTGCGCATTTTCCTATCTCGATTTCGTCCAAGACTTTCTTGCACAGAAAACAATTGCTCACAAACACTTCAATTTTGTGCGGCATATCTCTCAGCTTCTCTTTTTTCCGTAAAGTTTCTTTCTGACTTCATTCAAATTTATGCCGTGGTTTTTTTCCAAAATTTTGTCAATTTCTTTTTCCTCGATCTGTTCCAACTCTTCTATCGGGACTGGAAGAATTCTGAAATTGAGATTCCCGAGCGCATTGGCCAAATTCTTAAACATCCCGGATCTTCTTTTCAGATGGTAAAGTTCATGCAGGATGACGGCCTTCAGCGAAGCAAAATCCAATTCCTTCAGCAAAGTATTTGAAAGGAAAATTGCTTTTCTGTAACCGTCCACCAAGAACGCGCGCGGCTCTTTCGAAATGAACTGGTAGAGTTTTGGAGGTTTGATTTTCAGTTTTCTCGAAATTTTAGAAATGTAAATTAAAATTCGCTTGTCTGAAATCTGGGAAGATCTGTACGAATTTTTTATCAAGTAAAATGAAAGAAAGTAGGAGACGCTGTACGATCCAATTCCGATCAACGGAATAACTATTGGAAGATTTTTCAGAATGAAGTGGCCATTGAAAATCAGGCCAACGGTAAAGATCGCCGTCGCAAAAAAAGCGATGCTCGCAAGTCTGAATCCAACGACCTTCTTCAAATCATTTCTGAAATAAAAAGCCAGAATGAAGAACGCAACTGACAGCGCTATGCTGCCGGCGAGAACGCCTTCTGGATACATGGGAGGTATGTTCGAACTTGCCAAACAAGAATTCGTACAACTGAGCAGTCTGTCGACTTGTTGCAGACAATAAACGCAGGACTCGACCATATACTCACCTTATTTTCTTCTTCAGATTTGCGACGGAAGCTTCGCCGAAATTTTTTCTCAGAAATTCTACGAATCGATCTGCCAAGCGATTTCCAAATTCCTCTTTTGTAAACTTCGGATAATAAACAAACCTTATCCCGCCCAGGCCTCTTTCAGGTTTTCGCGTTAAAATTCCTGTTTCATGCAACCTGCCCAAGGTGACCGAAATTGTAGAATGTGTCACGCCGTGTTTTTTCCCGAACAGTTTGTAAAGAATGTTTGTGTTTCCGTAACCTTTTATCCAGAGATATTTCAAGATATCAGTTTCGAGTTCGCTGAACATGGAATTTAATTGGCGCTGTTCAAAAGCGGTTTTTTTCACAATAGTAATTTATCGCCGTCGGTAAATTTAAACTTTCCTCGGGTGCCGTGAAGACGTTTACAAAATTAGTAAAGCTTTTAAGCGATGAATTCCAATTCTAGATTGATGCGCGCAACTGGAAAAATTTTATCGAATGTGAGTCATGTCATCAGACAGCCGAAGTATGCTGCGATAGCGGTGATGACCAGCGGCGTGGTTGCATTCATTTATTCTTTGGCTTATGGTATGATCAGCATACCATTTGTGTTTGCAAACTTGAGAATGACTCCGCTCCAGCTCACCGATTATCTTTTCATCATGATCAGCTCCGCTGTGATCGGAATCATTTTGTCTTTGTCGGTCTACTCCCGGGACAAAAAAAATTTGGCTGGCAAGAGCATCTCATTCGCGAGTTTCGGCGCGGGCTTTGTCGGTGCGGTGTGTCCGGTGTGTCTGGGTTTGAATTTGCTCGTCTTTGGTACCATTGTCACGACGCCGCTGTTGTGGTTGATTCCGTACATCGGATGGGTGCAGGTCGCCGTCTTCGCTCTTTTGGGCGGAAGTTTTTGGCTGAGTGCGAGAAATGCCTATGATAATTATTGCTTGTCCTGTAAAATTAACCAGAATGTAAAGCGCGTGAAAAAAGAAACAGATGTTTCTTTGTTGAGCAGCTTTAACAATCCACAGGTCAAATATGCACTGTATGGCATTTTTGCTCTTGCTATTTTATTTTTGGTTGTGCAGGTGGTTCCTCTTGTAGGCGCATTCGGTTCGCCTATAACCGGTGTGGCTGTCGCGTCAAAAGGAAATTCGCAAATCGATTTGCAAAATATAACTGCGCAGGTGTTGCCCGAAAACGGATTCACGATTGACGCAAAATGGGGGGATACAATAAGTAAGATGGTAAAGGCCGGCGTGCTGGATGCAAACAAACTCGACAGCATCCTCACCAACAGATACGGCCAGCCTCTGACAGAAGAACAAAAGAATTTGCTGGCAGCGAGTTATTCGGATGAAAAATTGACAATCAATTCCAAGAACGCAGTTTTCATGATGTATATACTGTGGGCCTTGGCAAAGGACAATGATAATTCTATACAGAAGGAAAGTCCGTTCGCACAATATTTTGCAAATTACGACATCGGCGTTGGAAAGGCGGGTTACGCTGACACAAAATTGCTAGACTTGACGCCGGAGCAACAAGAAATTGCGAAAACCGTTGCGCTGAATTCTTACAGACCCTGCTGCGGCAATCCGACTGGCTGGCCGGACTGTTCCCACGGTTTCTCGGCTCTCGGTTTGGTCGAGCTGATGGCGTCGCAGGGATTTTCTAAGGCAGAAATTTTCGACGCGTTTGTGAAATTCAATTCGTTCTGGTTCCCGTCGACCTACATTCAAGACGCGATCTACTTCAAGGTGACGGAAAATAAGGATTGGAATTCTGTCGACAAAGAGTTGGTTGCGGGAAAGCAATATTCGTCCTTATCCGGCTCGTACGCCGTTAAGAACTATCTGCAGGGTTTGGGTCTATAGGAGGTTGAAAAAAAATGAATACGAACATCGTGTTGCTTGCGCTGGTAGGCGTGCTTGTGTTGATGGCAGGAATACAGGCGTTTCAGATGGCAACGCTTTCGCAGGCCATATCGAGCGGCGCAGTGTTGGCATCGTCAACTGGTGCTAGCTCGGGCGCGCTGTCTCAGCTTGCAACAACATCGCAAGTGGGCGGTTGTGGATAAAAAATGAGGAAGAAATCGAAAATGGAAAGAGTTAGTGCTCTTTCTAGAAAGGAATCCTCGATTCATTCAAAGATTTTTATCGGTCTGTTAGTGACATTGGTCGTGATCTATGCGGTAAACATTTTCATTACCGATTCCGTGACCAGCCCTCTGACCGCAAGGATTGCCGCGTCCAAACCCGCGGAAATTTTCGCGACGGTCGTGACTAACAATTGCACGGGCTGCTTCAACATGACCTCTGTGGTTAATTTCTTGAAACAGAGAGCCAACATCGTAGGTGAGAGAGAATTTTTGTTTTCAAGCACCGAGGGGAAAGCATTAATCGACAAATATAATGTTACAACGCTTCCTGCGCTGATCGTTTCGGGCGAAGTTGGTAAGTCTTCGCTGTCCGCCGTGTGGCAGAGTCTTGGTGGTAGGCTGGACAAGGGCGCGATTGTTGTAGCGAATATTCCTCCTTATTTCGATCTCTCAACCAGCAAAACCATCGGACTCGTAGAGGTGATTTATTTGACAGACAATTCTTGTTCCGAATGTTATGACGTGGGAATCAATCAGCAGATTTTGGCTAGATTCGGCTTGGGTATAAACAGATCTTTAAGTTATGACATCTCGTCTCAAGATGGGAAAAATCTGATAAGCAAATACAAGATTGAAAATGCTCCAATAATTTTGCTCTCGCCAGATACAAGCGTTTATAGTGCGCTCGTTCAGGTTTGGCCTTCAGTCGGTTCTGTGGAATCCGACGGTTGGTTTGTGATGCGAGACCCGTCGGTGTTAGGCACGTATAAAAATTTGGTGACCGGCGAGATTGTAAAACCGAGCCAGCAGACTTCTGTAACCAATCAGACCAATCAAATATCGGCGGGGGCAGTCAAAGAATTTACGATAGACGGTAAAGAATTTTCTTTCGCGCCCCCGAACATAACCGTCAACAAAGGAGATACCGTCAGGATAACTTTCAGGAATGTTGGAAATATTGGGCACAACTTTGGAATATCGGCATTGGGAATCAGAAGCAGAACTATTTCTGCCGGAGCTTCAGATACAGTAGAATTTGTTGCAACTGAATCAGGTACATTCGAATTTGATTGCAGTGTGCCAGGACACAGAGAGAGCGGGATGGTAGGGAAACTAGTTGTATCATAAATAATAAAAAAGATTTTTCTTTTTGCATGTTTAGGATAGATTATGGTAGAGGAAAAAAATTTTGCATGCCCCGTTTGTGGAAAAGAATTTTCTAAAGAAGAAAGCATGTTGCAACACAGACGAGATGCACATCAAAAATCTGAAAGAAGTTCTGAAAAAAATATTTCGCAATCTTCAACAAAGAAACCATTTCGTATTGGAAAATATTTGCCTTACATCATCGGAATTGTAATTTTACTTGGCGTCATTTTCATAATTTATTGGTCATTGTCAAGCACAACTAATATTGCACCAATTGGTTCCTTCAATTTAACTTCGTCTTTCGTTCCGTATCGTGGTAACGCCTCGGCAAAAATAAATTTAATTGAATTCGGTGACTTCCAGTGCAGTGCATGCGAAGCATTCTTCACACAAATTGAACCACAAATTTTGCAAAATTATATCAACCCAGCTAAAGTGAAATTTTACTTCATGGACTTTATCGTGATTGGTTCCGATTCAAATATCCTTGCAGAAGGTTCATGGTGTGCAAACGATCAGGGACTCTACTATGATTACTACGACTACGTTTACTCGCATCAAGGAGCCGAGAATAGTGGATGGGGCTCTGCAAGTAATCTAAAGAATCTTGTTTCTGCTATGCCAGGTTTGAACACAACACAATTTAATTCTTGTCTAGATTCTGGAATTTATGCACAACGCGTCCAGCAACTTAATCAACTAGGTCGTAGTAGTGGCGTGACTGCTACTCCAACGTTCTTCGTTGGCAATGACCAAATCGGTTATACAGCAATTATAGGAGCACAACCCTATTCTGTTTTCCAGCAAGACATCGATTCACAGTTGGCTCGAGTCTAAAGTAATTTGTTTCTTTTTCGCATTTGATTTAGTGCTAGAATAACTATGAGAATTATTACAGCTTTTGTTGATTCACAAAATAGACATATTGCATTCAGAATAAAAAGTTCGACATAAGTTAGATAGAAAGCTGGAACAAGTGCAAGAATCGAAATGTAAAGAATGTAATTCAGGAATTTTTTATTTTTAGGATACATTCCGAAAAGTACGATCATTAGGACAAAATATGCGGTTCCTAGTCCAGCAACTGGTATTCCGAGAACTGTTGAGTAAGTACTTCTGTTCACTGTTTCACAAGAAATAAATTTCGATATGTCACAGATAGAATTCCCAAAATAATGTTGATAAATCATGAAGATAGTTATCCCAAGACCAATAAACGAAATTACTGTCATTACTTGCGAGAATTTTTCATCGTTCATGTGTTTCTTTAATTTCATAACTAAACGTTTAAATATTATAGCTCCAAATTTTTGGATATGAAATCGATTCCGTTGGGCAACTGGAATTTTGTATCGATAATCGTTCAGGCGATTGTTTTGGTCATCATACTAAGTGTTTCGCTTGCTTATGCACAAATCATTCAGTCAGAATGCACGTTTCCCAACTGCACGGTTTTCAATCATATTCCAGCACAATCTTATATTGCATTCGGTCTTCTGCTTCTGTCGATGGGTGTAAATGTGTATCTGCTTGTCAGACCGCAGAATGTGCATGTTCCTCGCACAGTTTCAAGAATTCAATTCAACAAAATTAGAGAACAGTTGCAGGACGACGAGAAAAAAGTTTTCAACGAGATAATGAAAAATGACGGTTCAGCTTTCCAAACCGACCTTGTTAGATCAACCGGATTTTCAAAAGTGAAAGTTAGCAGAATACTTGATCAGCTTGAAGCAAAAAATTTAATCGAGAGAAGAAGACGTGGAATGAGCAACATCGTCATAGCAAAATACTGATTTCATTGTGCTGAAACTAGTTTCATCCTAACCCTTATAAGCTGTTTCTAGCGAGTAAAATTCATGTTTGGATTTGGTAAGAAATATTGTGTGGTTTGTGGGAAGGAAGTCGAAGAAAATAAAAACAACGTAAGGTTCGGCAAGAACTTTTGTTCTGAAGAACACGCTGAAAAATATGTTGCAGAACAAAAGAAAATCGAGAATTTGGAAAAGCAAATGACGATGGACAATAAACCGCAAAGAACTCAGCGCGGCGGGGGTTGTTGCTGATCTTACAAAGAAAAAATAAAGGAGAATGTTGCGGGTAAATCGATGGTTCGAAAGATCAGGTTAATTGGTAAGCCTCTTTCAACAATCAATCTAGGTTCGGCATGAGATTGGGTCTTGAATCTTGTGCTGAGTTTGTTGGCAATGCTTGTCAATCCTCGAGCAGTATTTCCATTTGCAATTAGGTTGAGTCCGCAAGGATTAAAATGTTACAAAGGAATCATCTGCTCCATCGAGCCCAAAGAAATTGTTGGTGATGTCTTGGTGATGTCATATGTTCGGGGTTGGAGCGACAAAATGTGATTGGTGTGGAATGAAACTGAGTCCAGAAAATAAAATATACGAATGGCAGGACAAGAAGTTTTGCTGCCAAGTCTGCAAGTTGAGTTTTCGACATGGAAAAAGCGGAGGCGGAGGAAGTTGTCACTAGAAGAATCGACCATAAAAACAATGAATTGTGCAGCATGTGAGATGCCAATTACCGAAGAACCATTCAAGAAGGATGGCAAGATATTTCATTCAAAAGAATGCGCCGAAAGCTACCACTGCGCTGGAAGGAAGTCATCGCATGGTCATGGTTGTTGCAGGTGAATGAAATGTCACTGAAAAAAATTAGCATGATAGTTGCAATAATCATTGTCGTTATTGTGATTGGTTATGGACTTTACACTAGTTCGTCTTCCGGAAATTCTGCAAAAACAAGTACAAATGTTTTGTCTTTCAATCAGGCGGTCGGGCAACAAGCTCCGGATTTCACTCTACAAGCCATCGACGGTGGTACTGTTAAACTGAGCGATTATCGCGGGAAAAACGTTGTTCTCTTTTTCAACGAAGGAAGCATGTGCTATCCTGCCTGCTGGGATCAAATGATAGCGCTCGGAAATGATGTGAGATTCAACACGAACGACACTGTGGAATTTTCCATAGTCGTAGATCAGAGAAGCCAATGGCAAAGCATAATCAGTCAAACTCCACAGCTTTCAGTTGCAAAAATTTTATTTGACACGAACAGAGACGTCTCGTCAGAATACGATGTATTGTCGCTACAATCTTCTATGCATCCAGGCTCTCTACCGGGTCACACATTTTTCATCATTGACAAAGAGGGGGTTATACGTTACGCTCTTGACGATCCGACAATGGCAGTAGACAACGATAAATTATTTGGCGAGATGGAAAAACTTGTGTAAACTTTTATGGTGAAAGGTTAATGGAGTTGTTGATCGGTGCGTCTTTCATCGCCGCATTCGTCGCAGGGATGGCCGCACTCTTCGCCCCATGTTGCATAACTGTCTTGCTACCAGCGTATCTCGGTTCAATATTCAAGCAGAGGCGCACGATTTTTCTCATGACTTTTGTATTTTTCCTCGGACTTCTTCTAGTGTTCCTACCTTTGGGCCTAGGCGTTGCAGCACTGGGTCAATTATTCATCCAGTACCATAATCTCATCTTCACAGTCGGCGGATTGTTCATGCTGTTTCTCGGGGCGTTCATTCTTCTAGGCAGACATTTTTCATTGCCAAATCCGATTCACTCGAACATCAAAGTCACAAGCGCGAGTTCGGTTTTCGCTCTAGGAATTTTCTCGGGATTCGCTACTCTCTGTTGCGCGCCCGTGTTGGCCGGAGTGCTCGCCTTGTCTATTTTACCAGGATCAATATTTTGGGGAGGCATGTACTCGTTCGCTTACGCACTCGGCATGATAACTCCACTGTTTTTCTTAGCGTATTTCCTTGACAAAATAGATTTCACTAAAAAGTTCTGGGCATTCAAGAAACAAATTTCATATTCGTTCCTAGGCAAAAAGATAAACCTTACAATCGCAAATATAATTTCAGGATTAACATTCTTGTCAATCGGTATAATCATTCTTTACCTTACACAAACGAACCAGCTTGCAATGAATGGAAGTGCTTACCAGGCAACTATAAACTCTTACATGTTCAATCTGACAAATTTCCTCAATCAGTCTTTGGGTCAGATACCAGCTGTGGTTTGGCCAGCGATTTTCCTTGCAATCTTTGTTTTACTGCTAAGAATTGCGTGGAAAAAAAATAGGAGGGAACAAAGATAATGGCGACGAAAGACATAAAAAAAACAAAATTGACAGAACAGGAAAGAAAAATTAAAGTGTATCTTGCAATTGCGGCATTCGTTCTTTTATCAATCACACTTTTCGGGTTCATTTATCTCGCTACGACGCCGGCAGCAACACTCACTTTGTTATTGTCGTTCGCAGGAGGCATTTCTAATATAGTTCTTCCTTGCACGTTGCCTCTCGTGTTCATAATAGTTCCAATCGTGATGGTCGCCAAAAGTAGAAAGAAGGGATTGATCATGGCCGTCTTATTCGGATTAGGATTAGTCATAACATTATCAATCTACGGCGCAGCAATAGCACAAATCGGAAAATATTTAGGTCTCGATAGTGCTACGCGAATAATGTACGCTATCGCGGGACTGGCCGCATTTATTTTTGGTCTCAGCGAATTGAAATTGATTAAATTTGAATTACCTTCGTACTTGGGAATGCCGCAATTCATACAACAGCGAGGAGATTATGTAAAAATTTTCTTGCTTGGATTGCTTTTAGGAAATGCAGGCGTCGGCTGTCCGAATCCCGTGACATACATCATTCTTATTTTCGCTGCTACCTCGGGGAATTGGTTACAGGGAGCTCTGCTGATGGCAGTGAACGGTGTCGGTCGTGTGGTTCCGTTGCTTCTTCTCAGTATTCTCGGCATACTTGGCGTTAATGCAATTTCGTGGCTGACATCGAGAATAGACGCGATAAAAAAATTCACAGCGTGGGCGCTCATAGTTTTGGGATCGTTCATCATATTGAACGGAGTCTTCGGTCATCTCTGGTACGAGGGTGGAGTTTTTCACGAAGGATTGAACGCGGCTTTCATGGCGACTGGCGGGAAAATGTTGGGAGAAGCTTCGATTCAGATTCAGCAATTTGAAGGGACAGTTCCATTTGTAGAATACGGAGCTACAATAAATCTAATCATCACTTTGATTCCAGTTTTTTGGTATTGGAGAAAATATCCGCAGTCGCGCAAAGAAGTCTTGAAAGTTCTTCTCATTTTTCTGATTTGGGACGCGCTGTTGTTTAATATCGGACTCGATGCGATGAAGATTCTCGGACTGCCCGAAGGTCTACCTGGAGGTTTGCCGTGAGCGATGAAATAAAGTTGTCTAAATGGAAACTCATGCTCGGTTTGACGTTGATTTTTTTAGCTGGTTTGCTTTTAGGATTTGCAATCAGGTAAAACAAAAAGGAGAAGTGATTAAATGGTAAAAGATCCAGTTTGTGGAATGGAAATAGATGCGAAAAAAGCCAAGAACAAAATGAATTACAAAGGAAAAGTGTACCACTTCTGTAGTCCAAGTTGTCGCTGGGCTTTCGAACAAAATCCGCAACAGTTTGTGAAGTGATTACATGGTAAAAGTACAAATATTGACAACGCCAGGTTGTGCTGGATGTGCGTTGGTGGAAAAAATTTTGGACAAATACAAAATAAAATATCAAGTAATTGATGTGACAAAAAATCAGAAGATACTTGAAAAATATCCGATATTATCTGCTCCAGGAGTTGTTATCGATAATAAACTGGAATTTACAGGAGTTCCTAGCGAGAAAAAATTAATTGAAAAAATAAAATCACGGTGAGAAAAACGAGGAATAGAGATAGAAGTAACAATGGAAAAACAAAAGCTCTTGGAATTTTTGGAAGTTTGTCTGGAAGTTTAGGCATAATAGGCTTGCATAATGTGTGCCATCTAGTTTGCTCAGGTCTAATTGCAGGTTTAGCTATTTTTGGAATTATTGTTGTCGGCATGCCACTAGCATTTTTACAAAACTACAGTTTCATTTTCTCAATCACAGGACTTGCTTCGTCAGGAATTGCACTTATACTTTTCTCGTACTACAAATTTTCTTGCTCGATGAAATTTTCTAGGTCACAAAAATTCTGGTTAGTCCTTAATTCGGTCGTACTTGTTGTGAGTATTTTCGGAGTGAGCGGTAATTTATGAAAAAGAAAAACAATAAATTTTTACTTTATGCTGTAGCAGGTCTAATAATTTTATTAATTATGTTGTCATTCGTGTATTATTATCAAAAATATTTTGGACAAAATTTCAAAAATGCTTTACTCGCACAAAATTCATCTAATATTTGTCAGCCACCCGCAGGCTACACCGAAGAACAATGGAAAGAACACGTGAGCCATCATCCGGATATTTACGCACAGTGTTTGCAATGAGACGAACAAGAAAAAAGAACAGACAAAAATCATTGACTTATTTATTTCCAGCTCTAGTTATCGTCGCAATTTTTTCTGTAATGTTATTCTTCAGAAATTCTAATTCAGTAAATCCAGTTCAAAATGTAAACAGTTACTCAGATTTACAAAATCAACTATTTCCATCGAGTGGATTCGACACACAAATAAGTCTGGGTGACATTGTACCACAGTTAGTTCAAAGCGGAGTGATTGACATGAGCAAGATGCAGCAGCTTTACGCTTACGCTTTGTCACAAGAACAATTGCAAATCCTAACTGAACCGAACAATAATCGTCTTGTACTTACGCAATCAAACGCGAATTTCATGCTTAACATTTTGTGGGCTATCGGAATTGCAAATCAAAATCCTATGTTAAATACAGCTGCGAATTACAGCGGAGTTGCAAACTTGGCTTCCACTGGTGGATGGACACTTGCAAATGGAAGCGCGATGCTGTACTTCGACAAACTACAGTTAATCAGTCTCACGCCACAACAGCAAACAGTTCTTGAAGAAGTCGCGGGAAACACTTACAGACCTTGTTGCAATAATCCAACTGCATTTCCAGATTGCAATCACGGTGCTGCTCTCCTTGGATTGTTGGAACTCGGCGCTTCGCAAAACATGACAGCTGATCAGTTGTACACTCTTGCGTTGCATGCAAACACACTCTGGTTCCCGCAACAATATCTGATGACCGCGATGCTGTACAAAATACAGAACAAAGATTATTGGGGTAGTGCGCAAGAAATAATGGGCAGAGATTTTTCAAGTGCGAGCGGTTGGCAGAATAACGTTTACAACATTTTGCAAAAACAAAACCTGCTTCCTCCAACACAAGGTGGAGGTAGCTGCGGTGTAAGTGGGAAGTGAAAATACTTATGGTAGAAAAAATAAAGCCAAAGGTCCTCGCAGTGACTTTCACGATAGCTGCATTCATCATTGACGTTGCAGGATATGTGTGGCACGGACTCCTTGGACAACCTTCGATATTGAACGTGATCTATCCAGGATTCTGGAGCAATTGGTCTCTAATGCTGACCGCTCTCGTAGCGTGCCTGATATCTGCGTACGTCTTCGGCTATGTCCTTGCTTGGATTTACAATTGGGCTCAGAAAAAATTTGGATAAAATTTGCAAATGGAGGTGGACAAAATGGGATTATGGATAGACGTAGCAATATTCATTGTAGGAGCAATCGCTTGGGATCTGTTTAGTCATTCAGGTTTTTTAGTTTACAAACAAGAACCGAGATTTGGACCTCTGCATTTTACAAACAAGTTAAATAAAATAATAGTTACGGCAGATTTCATCGCATTACTGCTGCTAGTCTACGTAGCATGGTTTAGCGGATTGAACATTTAATTAAAAGTTCGGCAATGAAAAGGTATAGTAGATATGGCAAATCGACATTATGAAGACAGCGCAGTAATCAACGCTAGTGCGAAAAATTTATTTGCGTACATAGACGACCAGTCTCGCTTTTCGTCGCACATGGTAAAATCTTCTTTGATGATGGGCGGAGGACGCATGGACGTTCGCACGGACAGTGGACATGGCAAGCGCATTGGTTCTCACATTCGTCTTAGCGGAAAGGCTTTCGGGATTTCATTATTTCTTGATGAAGTTGTAACACAGTACGACCCACCGCATCGAAAAGTGTGGCAGACAAGTAAGACTCCGAAGCTCCTCGTCATAGGACAATACAAAATGGGTTTGGAAATTAATTCGAAAGGAGGAAAATCGAGACTTAAAATGTTTATCGATTACGAACTTCCCCAATCATGGCGTACACGCTGGCTCGGTTATTTATTCAGTGGACTGTA
This sequence comes from bacterium, assembly GCA_027310405.1. GTDB lineage: Archaea > Aenigmatarchaeota > Aenigmatarchaeia > CG10238-14 > SCSR01 > DAIDAX01. The sequence continues at coordinate 13,654 of DAIDAX010000007.1, forward strand.
TGCTCGATGGTGCGTTAGACAAATGTTACAGGATGCTTGTAAGTATTTTGCTTATCGTTAAAATAATAAATTTGAAAGGAGGAAAAAATGCCAACAGAAACCTACACGTGTCCGATGCATCCGGAAATACACGAAGACAAACCCGGAATCTGTCCGGAGTGTGGAATGAAGCTCGTTCCAGGAAAAAATGAAACATGAAGAATCCTAACGACTCCAACTAAGAAAACAAAAAACTTTTTAAACGAGAAATTTTTTTAAATTTTCAATCTACCAAAACTTGCAGCACAATCCTTGCAACAAAAATCCATAGTTCTGCCTTTGAGTTTTGTCTTAAATCCCCCCTTGTAAATTTCGCACTTGCAATGAGTGCAAACAGTGAGGTTAGGTTTTATAGCGATATCTATCAAGCCGCTAAATCTTTCAAAAACTCTATTAACAAATCCTTTACCTTCCTTAGTCAGGAAATAAACCTGCTTGTCCCTTTCACCAACACCTTTAGATTTGATGTATTTGTGTTTTTGCAAGTCCTTGAGAAAGGGGTAAATCTGTCCTGGACTCGGTCTTTTTCCTATTTTTCCCTCTGCTTCTTTGATAATTTCATACCCGTGTTTTGGTCCTTCACTGAGCAAAAGAAGCGTGAAGAATTTTACCAAGTTTGTGATCTTCACTTCAGGCATAATCTTAACATTGACCATGTTAGTATATAAATTTATTACATATTTGTATATATCAAATTTTGATATATATTTAAATATGAGTAGTAACAATAAATTTACAGGAGCTGTTATGGAAACAGAAATAGAATGTCCGCTTGGGTGTGAAATGAACATAAGAAGTGATGCTACAGTGAACAGGTTTTGCACAATTTGTGGTATGATTGCTGAGAATGGGAGCAGAACTCTTGGAATTGGAAAAAAGATTTACAGCTTTTGTTGTGATATCTGCTTGAAGGATTTCAGAAGAATGAGAATTAATTTGAAAAGAGCGTATTAGAAATCTAATCGCGACGAGGAATGATTGAAATAGAAGAGGAAACCATACAAAAAATCAAAAGGTGGATGAAAATCGCGATTGCTTTAGCAATAATTGTAATTTTCTTACTGAGCATCGTGCTTGTATCAAGGAGCGGTTTGCATTGATTGGAGGTAGGAAATGGCAAAAGATTTGATTTGCGGAATGTATGTTGATGAAAATAAAACTCCGTTCAAAACAGAACAGGACGGGACAATTTACTATTTCTGCAGTCAAAAATGTTTAGATACTTTTTTGAAGCCGCAAGCCGAAATGAAAAAATTAAGATATATAACAATATTTAGCCTCGTCCTTGGTTCTTTGACAGCAGTATTCGAATACATTTATAAAATTCAGTTTTTCGGCATTCCAAATTATGTGTGGCTGTTCTTTCTAGCGACTCCAGTCCAATTCATTGGAGGTTGGCGATTCTACAAAGGCACAGTCGATGCAATAAAAGCCAAGATGGCAAACATGGACAGCTTGATTGCAATTGGAACCTCAGCCGCTTGGATTTACAGTACTCTTTACGCTTTTCAAGGAATTCTGTGGGCTCGGATACTGCCACAAGTAACAGCGGGCGGACCGGAAGTTTATTTCACGGAATCTGGGTTAATCATCGGTTTTATTCTTCTCGGAAAATACATGGAACATATAGTTAAAGGGAAAGCTTCTCATGCTATAAGCAAATTGTTAGATCTCCAACCAAAACTAGCAACTGTTTTAAGAAATGGACGAGAAGAACAAATCCCCGTCGAACAAGTAAAAGTCGATGACATTCTCGTCATCAAACCTGGAGAAAGAATACCCGTTGATGGAGAAATTGTTGAAGGTTATTCGGCTGTGGACCAATCGGCAATTACAGGTGAGAGCATGCCAGTCACGAAAAAAACTGGTGACCAAGTTATTGGCGCGACAATCAACAAAAGTGGTTTGATAAAGATCAAGGCAATAAAAGTTGGAGCAGATACGACACTGTCGCAAATAGTCAAAATGGTTCAGGAAGCAATTGTTTCGCGAGCTCCGATGCAAAGACTGGCAGACATCGTTTCCTCTTACTTTGTCCCCGCAGTTATTCTCATTTCAGTCAGCTCATTCCTGTTTTGGTATTTCGTTATCGGTTTGTCTTTCTCACTTGCATTGACAATTTTGATTGCTGTTTTAATTGTCGCTTGCCCATGCGCGTTGGGAATTGCAACTCCTGCAGCGATCATGATTGGTGCTGGAAAGGGAGCTCAGAACGGAATCTTGATTAAGAGCGGAGAGTATCTTGAAAAAACTTACAAACTCAACGCAATAATTTTTGACAAGACTGGGACATTGACAAAAGGAGAACCCGCAGTGACGGATATTGTGCCGTTCGATTCTGATCAAAAAAATGTTCTGCAACTCGCAGCTATTGTGGAAAAAGGATCCGAACATCCAATCGGGGAAGCAATTGTGAAAAAAGCGCAAGAAGAAAAAATAAAAATTCCCGAACTGAAAGTTTATGAAACTGTTTCTGGAAAGGGAATCAAAGCGAAGTACATGTCGAGAACGGTTTTGGTCGGCAACAGAATGTTTATGAAAGATAATGACATCAAGACCGATGATGTGGAAGAGCAAATTCAAAAATTGGAAAACGAAGGGAAGACTGCAGTAGTCGTAGCATACGGAAATAAATTAATCGGAATAATAGCTGTCGCAGACACGTTGAAAGAATTTTCAAAGGAAGCTGTGCAAGAACTTAGAAAAATGAAGAAAGAGGTTTGGATGATTACTGGCGATAACGAGAGAACTGCAAAAGCAATCGCAAGACAAGTTGGAATAGACGAAGATAAAGTTATGTTTCAAGTTTTGCCGCAAGACAAGGCGAAGAAAGTCAAAGAACTGCAAGATGCGAAGAAAATTGTTGCGATGACTGGAGACGGGATTAACGATGCTCCTGCACTGGCCCAGGCAGATGTCGGAATAGCTGTCGGAGCTGGGACGGACATAGCAAAAGAAACGGGAGGGATTGTTTTGATTAAAAATGATTTGAGGGACGTCGTGACTGCAATTGATTTAAGTAAGAAGACTGTGAGAAAGATGAAAGAAAATTTGTTCTGGGCATTCTTTTATAACATTGGTTTGATACCTGTCGCAGCCGGAATTCTCTATCCATTCATTGGAATTTTATTGAATCCAATTTATGCGGCAATAGCGATGGCATCAAGTTCTATTACAGTTGTTAGCAATTCGATGCTTCTTAATAGATATAAACCAAAATTAAAATAGATTTCTCGGGTGATGAGAATAGAACACGAGTATATACATGAAACCACTCCAGAAACAAAACAGCTTAGTCTTTTAGTAAAGGGAATGTGTTGTGTTCGTTGCAATTTGAATGTAAAGAGTGTTGTTTCAAAACTTCCAGGAGTGAAAAATGTAAGCATAGATGATTCTAATGAAACTGTTTTAATTCACTATGACCCGCGGGAAATTTCACCTGAAAAGATAGAAAACGCCATCAAAGAAGCAGGTTATGGCATTGAAGAATCCGTAGAAAAAATTCCTGGGCAGAAACTACCAGATGAACATGATCATCATGCAACAATGATTCGAAAAGAAAAAATAAACGAACTCAAGATAAAAGTCATTGCAAGCGGAATAGTTTTTGTTTTAGTTTTTCTTGGAAGTTTTCCAAACTGGTTTCCTTGGATTCCAAAAATATTACAAAATTATTTTGTATTGTTCTTACTTTCGACTCCAATTCAGTTTTGGGCTGGATGGCAGTTTTACAAAGGTACATGGATTGCTGCGAAGAGAAAATCTTCCGATATGCATACATTGTATGCAGTCGGTACTTCTGCAGCCTATTTCTACAGTGTCCTTATAGCATTCTTACCTGCTTTATTCGTCGGAACAAATGTCGAAATATTTTTTGATGTTTCTGATGGAATTTTATTCCTTGGTTTATTAGGACATTATTTAGAAGCCGTAGCAAAAAGCAACACATCCCTCGCAATAAAGAAACTTCTCGGTTTGCAAGCAAAAACTGCGAGAGTGGTTAGAAACGAAAGGGAAATAGACATTCCGATTGAAGATGTTGTCGTAAATGATGTGATAATTGTACGACCTGGAGAAAAAATTCCTGTAGACGGGATTGTTTTGGAAGGTGAGTCTTCAGTTGATGAGAGCATGATCACTGGCGAGTCAATCCCAGTCACTAAGAGGAATGGAGACGAAGTCATCGGCGCAACAATAAATAAGAGTGGCAGTTTCAAGTATAAAGCGACAAAAGTTGGAAAAGATACAACACTTGCCCAGATTATAAAAATGGTCGAAGTGGCCCAATCATCAAAAGCTCCTATACAGAGAATTGCGGACAAGATTTCCAATTATTTTGCTCCGATCGTTTTTATCATCGCAATTTCTAGTTTCATTTTCTGGTATTATCTAAGTCCTGTCGCAGCTCTGCCACTCGCAATTATAACTTTCGTTTCTGTGCTGATTGTCGCATGTCCCGATGCACTGGGGCTTGCCGTTCCTATTTCAATTATGGTGGGAACTGGAAAAGGTGCTGAAAACGGTATACTAATCAAAGACGCTGAATCATTAGAAACTGCTCACAAGATCAGAACAATTGTACTAGACAAGACCGGAACTTTGACTAAAGGTGAACCGTCTGTCACTGATATTGTTTCACTGAAGAATTTGAGTGAGGATGAAATATTATCATTGGTTGCTTCTGCCGAGAGAAGATCTGAGCATGCCTTGGGCCAAGCAGTAATCAAGGAAGCTGAAAAAAGAAAACTGAAACTTAGCGAGCCAAAAACATTTGAAGCAGTAGCGGGTCATGGAATTAAAGCAACGATAGTAAACAAAAAAGTTTTAGTTGGGACATCGAAGCTTATGAAAGATAATGGAATCAAATCAGAGACTGCGGAAGGAAAGGCGAATGAACTTTACAATCAAGGAAAGACTTTGATGTTCGTTGCTGTCGACGGAAATATTGAAGGAGTAATAGCTGTCGCTGATACGTTGAAGGAAAATTCCAAACAGGTTGTTAAAGAACTGCAGGACATGGGACTCGAAGCCATTATGCTCACTGGCGACAACGAAAGGACTGCAAATGCGATTGCATCACAACTGGGCATAAGCAGAGTTTTGGCCGAAGTGCTTCCGGGTGAGAAAGCAAATGAAATTAAAAAATTACAAGACGAAGGAAAAGTTGTTGCAATGACTGGTGATGGAATCAACGATGCGCCTGCCTTGACTCAAGCAGATGTTGGTATAGCAATTGGAACTGGAACTGATGTTGCAATCGAAGCATCTGACATTACCCTTGTTGGCGGAGACTTGAAAGGAATTGTTACGGCAATAAAGTTAAGTAAGAGTACGATGAAAAACATAAAACAAAATCTTTTTTGGGCGTTTGCCTACAATACATTACTCATTCCAGTTGGTGCAGGCTTGCTGTATCCGTTCTTTGGTATTTTACTCAACCCGATAATCGCCGCTGGAGCCATGTCTGTGAGTACAATAACTGTTATCCTTAATTCTTTGCGACTGAATCGATTCAAACCTGAAAAAATCGTAACGACTTTAGCTTAAAACTTTTTTAACAAAATTATTTAAACAAACAGAGTTCATCTCAATACATGATCGACAGAAAACAAGTTATTAAAGAATTGAATAAAGTTGTTGATCCGGAAATTGGAATTCCGATTACGGACATGGAACTTGTGGACGAAATAAAAATTGACAAAGAAAAAGGAGATGTAACAATCCAGTTTCATTTTACAACTCCAAATTGTCCGCCAGTTTTTGCATTCAAAATAGCCTTGGATATTCGACACTTAATTTCACAGTTGTCGGGTGTGAAAACTGTTAAAGTTTTGTTGAAAGATCACGTAATGGCTGAACAAATAAATAAGGAAATCAACAAATCGATTGATTTCTGAAATTCCACAAACTTTAAATTGAATCAATGTGATTTACTTTTATGGCCGAAAAAGAAAGTGATCTTCTAGAATTCTACGGCACAGAATGTGTTCATTGTCACACGATGGAACCTTTTGTGCAAAAACTGGAACAAGAAACTGGGCTCAAGTTGCAGAAAATTGAAGTCTGGCACAACGCAGAGAATGCAGCTTTCATGGAGAAGTGTGACAAAGGTCGATGTATGGGAGTTCCATTCTTCTATAACAAGAAGACTGACAAATTTATTTGCGGCGCAACCGACTACCAAACCCTGAAGAAGTGGGCTCTTGAAGGACACCAAGCAACAAGCGACAAGAAATCTCCAGTTGGATGAAAAACTATTTTTTAAACTAAGAACAAATTTTATCTAATGTCTAAGAAGGTTTCTACATCCTCGAAAATGATTCAGATTCTTGATGAAAATGGAGAACTCCATGGAGAAATCCCGAAAGAATTGAACAACGAACAAATAAAAAAAATTTACGAAACGATGATTCTTACACGTGCATTTGATCAAACAGCTCTGGCTCTCCAGCGAGAAGGTAGAATGCTTACATATGCATCGACTTTTGGACAAGAAGCACAAGTTGCAGCAGCATTCGCTTTGGAAAAAGACGATTGGTTTGTTCCAAGTTTTCGTGAGCATGGAGTTTTCTTTGCACGAGGTTATCCAATTTCCCAATACATGTTATACTGGGTTGGTGATGGAAGAGGAATGCAAATTCCAAAAGATATAAACTGTACTCCGATTAGTGTTCCAGTTTCTACGCAGATTCTTCACGGAGTTGGAATAGCATGGGCAATGAAGCTTCAGAAAAAAAAGAATGTTGTTGAAATTTTTTTCGGAGACGGTGCAACTAGCAAAGGAGATTTTCATGAAGGATTAAACTGGGCCGGAGTTTTCAAAGTTCCCTGCGTGTTCATTTGTCAAAATAATCAGTGGGCAATTTCTGTTCCACGTTCGAAACAGACTGCTTCAGAAACGATTGCACAAAAAGCAAATGCGTATGGATTCGAAGGAGTTCAGGTTGATGGCAATGATGTGTTTGCACTTTACAAAGTTGTGAAAGATGCGATAGACAAAGCACGATCTGATAAAGGTCCAACATTGATTGAAATGTTTACTTACAGATTGAGCGACCATACAACAGCAGATGATGCAAAAAAATATCGCGATGAAAAAGAAGTTGAAGTTTGGAAGAAAAAAGATCCGATTGATCGATTGAAAAAATTTTTGTTGAAGAAAAAATTGTTGACTGAAGACGAAAATAAAAAAATATGGGAACAAGCTCAAGCTACCGTCGATGCTGCAGTGAAAGAAGAAGAATCCATGTCGCCGATGAAATCAGAAGATATTTTCACAAACATGTATGCCGAAATTCCAGAAAACTTGAAAGAACAAATTGAGGAAGCGAAACGTGTCAGTCCTTAATCTCGCTCAGGCAATTAACCAAGCGCTGATGCAAGAAATGGAGAAAGATGAAAGTGTCATTGTTCTCGGTGAAGATGTCGGAACAGATGGTGGAGTTTTTCGTGTAACAGAAGGATTGTGGAAAAAATTTGGAGGCGAACGAGTAATCGACACTCCGCTCGCCGAGTCAGCAATCTGCGGAGTGAGCATCGGACTTGCAATCAACGGAATGAAACCAGTTGGAGAAATTCAGTTTGATGGATTTTCTTTGCCGTGTATCGATCAATTGTACAGTCACGCAGCGAGAATGCGAAACAGAACTCGCGGAAGACTGACAGTGCCGATGGTCTTGCGCATACCTTATAGCGGCGGAACGCGTGCACTTGAACATCATTCTGAATCTCCAGAAACTTTATTCGTGCACATTCCCGGATTGAAAGTTGTTGTTCCTTCCACTCCGTACAACGCGAAAGGTCTGTTGATTTCATCGATACGCGATCCAGATCCGGTAATTTTTATGGAACCGAAAAGAGTTTATCACGCGATTAAAGAAGAAGTTCCTAACGAATCTTACGAATTACAAATCGGAAAAGCAAGAATCATTCAAGAAGGGACAGACGTCACAGTGATTACTTGGGGAGCGATGTTGAAAGTTGTGCGTGAAGCAGTTGAACAGTTGAGTGAAAAATATTCTGTAGAAATTGTTGACATGCAAACATTATCTCCGATGGACGAAGAAACTTTTATTAAATCTGTGCAAAAAACTGGAAGAGCTGTAGTTGTGCAAGAAGCTCCAAAAACTTGCGGCGTTGCAGCAGAAATTGTTTCGAGGGTAAATGAAAAAATCTTGACGAGTCTCGAAGCTCCTGTGCAAAGAGTTACTGGTTGGGATACGACAATGCCTCTACCAAAATTGGAAGAGTATTATCTACCAAATCCAAATAGAATAGGGAAAGCGATAGAAACTGTTATGAATTTTTGAATGTGATTAATTGTTAATTATGAAAACCAAAAACAAAGTCGGTGGATTTTTTGTAATTGGAATAATTGTATTAATCAGTCTTGTATTTTTGTTTTCCGGCCAGCCAATTCAATTTAACAGCGGAATAACGGGAAAAATTCTTCTTGGTCCACTTTGTCCCGTTGAACATGTAAATGAAACGCAACAATGTTACGTACCTTATCAAGCTACTGTGATAGCAATTCCACAGAACAGTTTCGGCTATGTCAGATTTTCTTCCGATGTGAATGGAACGTTCATAGTTTTTTTGAATCCAGGTACATATTTGCTCAAACCTCAGCTAAATCCGGTTGGTTCGAACTATTTCTATCCACATGCACCAGAACAAACAGTAACCGTTGAACCGGATAAATTTACAAACGTGCTAATCATCTACGACACTGGTATTCGATAAATGCGACTTTTATTTCATTCAAATAGCAAATAATTTTTAGATTCGATGGCCGAATTCAAGTTTCCTGATGTTGGTGAAGGAATAACAGAAGGAGAAATTGTTAAGTGGCTTGTCAAAGACGGCGATGAAGTCAAAGAACATCAACCAGTTGTACAAATCGAAACTGCGAAAGCCATTGTCGATATTCCTTCTCCAGAAAATGGAAAGATTCGTATTTTGCATAAAGAAGGTGACACAATAAAAGTTGGAGAAGTTCTTTTCGTCATTGGAGAACAGATTCCACAACAACAAGCACCGCAACAAAAAACAATTTATAAAGCAGCAGGTGCTGTTGGATATTTAGAAGAAGCACCGGAAACAACGTCACACGCAACGCCAATCTCGATAAAGAAAATTTTAGCTACACCAGCAGTTCGTAGATTAGCGAGAGACTTGAACATAGATATCGAACACGTAACTGGTACTGGAAAAGATGGGAGAGTTACAGAACAAGACATTCGTAATTATGCTGCACAACTCGGAACGAAAAAAATTGAAGAGACAGTTCCAGAAGTTGAGATAAAGGTCCAAAAAAAATACGATATATGGGGATACATCGAAAGAATTCCAATGAAAGGAGTACGCAAAGTAATTGCACAAAAAATGTCAAAGAGCGCGTACACAGCTCCACACGTAACTCACATGGATGAAGTCGATGTTACGAAGCTCTGGCATCTGAGAGAACGAGAAAAAGTTTCCGCACAACGACAAGGAATTCATTTGACATTTTTACCATTCATTATCAAATCGTGTGTACATGCATTGCGAGATCATCCACTATTCAATTCTTCACTCGATGACGAACACGAAGAGATTATTGTCAAAAAATATTTCAACATCGGAATTGCAGTCGATACGGATGATGGATTAATCGTTCCAGTTGTCAAGGGAGCTGATCAGAAAAGTATTTTGGATATTGCAAAAGAAATTGCTGAGCTAGCAGACAAGACTAGAAAAAGAAAAATTAATCTCGCTGATTTACAAGGTGGTACTTTTACAATTACAAACATTGGATCTCTCGGTGGAACTTACGCTACACCTCTAATTAATTATCCAGAAGTTGCTATTCTCGCAGTCGGAAAAATTTTTGACAAACTTGTTTCAGAGAATGGAAAAGTTTTTGTGAAAAAATTCATGCCGCTTTCACTAGCTTTCGATCACAGAGTAAATGATGGAGCAGATGCAGCAAAATTCATGAATTCGATTAAAGAACATCTCGAGGATCCGGATAAAATTTTAATGGACAGAGATTGAAAAAAATTTATAACTTCATTCTTCTGAAAGCGAAAGTACCTATACCAATCATCAGAAGTCCGAATCCAATCAACACAAGAAAATCAAATGCTAATCCAAATGTACTTACACCAATCATAAGACTTCTTATCGCGTCAACTCCGTAAGTCACTGGATCAAGTCGTGTAAATACAGTCAACCATTCTGGCAGATTGTTCAATGGAAACAGAGCTCCGGACAAAAAGAAAAGCGGGAAGTTTACAAAACTGACAATCAGTCCGAAACCTTCTGGTGACTCCATCATGCTACCAATAGTTAATCCGATGCTAACTAATCCGACAATCAGAATGAAAAGAAAAACGTAAATCAAAAGAAACTGCAGTCCGAAACTTATTCCGAAGAGCGGCGCGAGAATCATTATTATCGTTGCTTGTAAAACCGCATCGGTAACTCCGCCTAAAACTTTTCCAAAAAATATTGTAACTCTGTTAATCGGTGCGACCAAAACTTCTTTCAAGAAATCCAGACGTTTATCCCATACGACATACGATCCGTAAAAGATTGAGGAGAATAAGACAGACATAACAACGACTCCAGGATACAAGAACAATTGATAATTGAAATTACCGACGGAAAAACTGGAACCTAATCCACCTCCGAAAATAAAGAGCCACATTAACGGACTGATTATTGTTGTAATGATTCTGGATTTTTCGCGCAAGAAAATTTTGAATTCTCTTTCCCAGATTGCATAAAGTCCGGTTAGTTCGCTCATCTTCTCGCTCTCATCGTCATCGCTCTCTGCCAGAAACCACCTTCTGCCTGTTTATCATCCTCCCGAAATTCTCTTCCAGTGTAGTGCAGAAAAACGTCATCCAAAGTCGGAGAATGAACTTCAACAGAGCTGACTTTTCCTATAAGATTTAAAATTTCTTGCAGATGTGCATTCGCATCGGACACAGTTAATGAAATATTTCCATCAAGGTTGTCGACTTGCTTTACATAATTAAGTTTTTTCACTGCATCCAGATTTGGATTCTCAACTCTCAATCTGATTATGTCTCCTCCCAAAACTTTTTTCAGATTTTCCGGAGAGTCGAGCACAACGATTTTTCCGTGATCTACAATTGCAATTTTATCGCATAGTCTGTCGGCTTCATCCATGTAGTGCGTCGTGATGATTATAGTCAATTTTTTTTCTTTCACGAGTTTTTCGACATAGGTCCAGATATGCTCGCGAGTTTGAGGATCGAGTCCGAGTGTCGGTTCGTCCAAAAATAAAACCTTAGGTTCGTGAAGAAGTCCTCTTGCAATTTCCAATCTTCTGCGCATTCCTCCGGAATATTTTTTCACTTGATCGTTTTTTCTGTCAGTCAAATCTACAAGTTCCAAAACTTCGTCTATTCTTTTCAATGCAACATCGCGTGGAATTCCATACATCAATGCGTGCAGTTTCAAGTTTTCATAACCAGTAAGCAAATCGTCGGAGCTCGGTTCCTGGAAAACTATTCCGATGCTATGTCTAACTTTTGAAGATTGTTTTGAAATATCGAATCCGTTTACTGAAGCATTTCCGTCAGTTGGTTTGATAAGTGTTGCAAGCATGTGCAGTGTTGTAGTTTTTCCAGCCCCATTTGGTCCAAGTAAACCGAAAATTTCTCCTTCGTTGATTGAAAAATTTATTCCATCAACTGCAACAAGATTTTCAAATTTTTTTGTAAGATTATTAACTTCGACAATCATTAAAACACGTGAAAAGATTATTCGTTCTCAGTCTTTTTAAAAGTTGTTAATTTTTTTATAGATTCTGTGAACTAGTCTGACAAAATTCGCCAAGAATCTTTCTTTGTGTTCCAGTCTTCTTGTCATAATCATTTCTTCAGAAACGAAAAGTTTCTTCAGATGTTTTATGTCCTCTTTTGGCGAGAAGAAAACGTAAAGCGGTATACCGAGCAGAATGATCAATGTTCCAACGATCTTGTCGAAAATTCCAGTCGAGTAAAGAAGATACAAGCATATAGCAATTCCGATCCACGGCAAAATGTTTTGTCCGTGCAGTTCCTTCTCTCTACCTTTTTTCAAAATTATCAGAGCCAGACAAGTTAGCAAAAACGTGAATGCTAGATTGAAAATAGAAAATGAAATCAGTCCAGTGATGGTCGAGAAAATCGAGAGGAAGAAAGCAATTATTCCCTGAATAGTCAACGCGACATAAGGTGTTCTGTATTTTGGAAGAACTTTGGAAAATATTTTTGGAAACAGACCGTCGAGAGACATCGCATAAGAAAGTCTAGCGATCGAAAGTACACCAGATTCATCCGTACCAGATACAGAAACCAGTGCACCCAGTGTCATGATTATTGCTCCAACCGCACCGAGTAGCGTTGCTCCAATTGCAACCAAAGGTAGTTTGATGTTTTCCAATTGTTGCCAGTTCATCGTGCCGTAAACAACGAAGTTGATCGAGATGTAGAACAGAGTCACGACTGTCATTCCGAGAATTATCGCTTTTGGAATTGTCTTCTTTGGATTCTTCACTTCGCTCGCAGGCAAAGTGCCGAGTTCGAATCCCGCGTACGCCCAGAAAATCAGAACGAATGCAGTTCCGATGTTTTGAAATCCGAGTGGAGCTAGCGGAGAGTAGTTTGAAAGGAAATTCGGATTTTGTAAAAACGACACCAGACCGATGACAACAATCAATAGAAGTGGAGAAAGTTTTGTGAGAGTGAGAACATCGTTCAGTCTGCCGGCAGCCTTGACGCCGATTATGTTGATAAAAGTTAGCCCGAAAAGAAAAAGTCCTTTAATCAGAGTTTGATAAAAAATATTGAGAGGCAAAAAATATTGCAAGTAGTTTGTAAATACGATCGTGTAGACTGGCAGTGCTAAAAGTTCAGCAATCCACATGCTCCATCCTGCAAGGAAGCCGTAGAATTTGTCGAAAGCAGTTGAAACAAAAGCGAACGATCCGCCGACTCTTGGAACGTAATAACTCGAATAAGCGAAGACAAGCGCAAGCAATGTTGCAGCAAAACCGGCAGCAATCCAAACGAGAATGGAGAGCGGACCGACCAACCCAGCAGTTATTGCCGACACAATGTAGATGTCTGCGCCGACCGCAGAGCCAATTACGATGTTAGTCAGGTCGAAAAGAGAAAGCACGCGCTTGAGTTTCATTACTATATTATTAGTTGTTCAGGTAAAGAAAACGTTTGCCCAAACAGGCCATAAGTAAGAAAAAATTAAAAAATTCTTAAAAATCTTTTTCCAGAGTTAACTTATTTCACGCTCTTAGTTGCATAGCCGACTACGAGTGCGATAATCCCACCGACTATCCAATCGAGTCCGCCTGTGTAACCAGCGTATTGCACCAGACCGGTTACGACTAAGCCGGCACCGAGTGCGTATACTGTTGATAGTGCCATTATTTCACCTGCATTAAAGTTCGAAAATACGATTTATAAGCTTGAATGTTTGTTTAAAAGCGTCACGACTAGAAAGTTAAAAACTGTTAAACTGCGAGTGTGTTCACAAAGTTCAAGTCAATACGTTCCACGCCTTCGTAGCCAAAAACTTCTTTGAAATTTTTCACAACGCTCTTTTTGATGCCTTCATAATCGACATTCCCAATAATTCCTTCCATGGTTATCGGCTCCAGATCCTCCCTTCCGCAGACATGAACCTTGTAGAACTTGTCGAGGTCGGTTTTCACGTTCAGTGCAAAGCCGTATTGTGTCACGAATCTGCCATTCACCGGTTTCAGGTTAAGTGCGATACCAGCTATTTTGTATATCCCATGCCCGCTATCGTACCACACACCTACGTAGCGATGTTTGGCTTCGGGATCGTAGTCGGAACGACGAAAAGTATTTATCCCGTACTCTCTCAACGTCCTTATCAAAACCTCTTCCAGATGCTGCATGAAAAACATTTTGTCAGCAACTTCAACTTTCGGCAGACTGTGCACTCGCGAATTGTATTGAGCAAAATCCACAATAGGAAATCCGACAACTTGCCCAGGACCGAGGTATGTTGACGAACCTCCTCGATTTTGTCGTATGACTGGCACGAATTTTACAGAGCCGTTCTCTTTGACTGGGACTCTGAATAAAACGTCGCCTGCACCAGAAACCCTTTCGATCGGCACGCGGAAGAGCGACGGAATTTCTTCGTCTTTTTGCTTGACGCCAACTGTATAGACTTCCTCATTCTCTAGAAGCACAAGCGCGTCCAAGATTTTTTCGCTAGCTCTCAGTCCAGCCAATTTTCTCTGCAGGTCTTCCAACGACTGAAAATCTATCCTGCCGATGTCAAGAAGTTGTAAAATCATCTCGTCCCACATAAAATTATTTTACCTCGTATAAATTATACATCACACAATCGAAAAATCTTTGAACTCGTTCTTGAAAGTCTCTGGGAAAACATCAACATGCTCGATGTAAGCACTCGGTGGACCACGTTTACAGAATTCAACCATGTCGTCAACTTTTTTGTCTTCACCCTCGAAAACAGCTTCGACAGTTTTGTCTTCAATGTTGTTTCTCACCCAGCCATTCACTCCGATTTTTGTAGCTCGATAGTAAGTGTAGTGTCTGAATCCAACTCCATGCACATCTCCGAAAATTTTTACACGAACACGTTTCATAAAAAGAATTTATATTACCGATTTAAAATTATTTCAGATACGATGGCAAAAGGAAAAGTTTGTTCTGAATGTGGCCATGTGCATGACGCTGTAACCGGCGAATGTGAGTGTGGCTGCTCGTAGGAACTAGTAAGGCACAAAACTAATTTTCACTTTGCTCATTTTTTCATAGAAGTCCAAATCTCCTTTTTTCTGATTCGCTCCGTAGAAAATTTTGTCCAAACCAAACCAAGTTGTGAACCATCCAGCAGGTTCGACAATCGAAGCAACAATTGAGAGAGACTGAGAACTCTGCATAGTAGTGAGAACATACGTTATGGCTGCGAGAAGCAAAAGTCCAAATCCAGTGACAATTCCACCGTTTTTTCTTGTGTTGTCTCTTTCTTTCAGCAAAGTGTTGTAGTGTTTTTTGAAGTGACTGAGTAGTCTATTCTTTATTGTTCCTTCGAGTGCAACGTGCCTTTTGCTTGTGGGAATAAGAA
>DAIDAX010000080.1 GCA_027310405.1 bacterium
TATGCCAAGTTTTCAGAAAAAGCTATAATTTTTAAAGGAATTCCTAAATGAACTGAAGAAATATTTGATGTGACATAGTTTATTGTATTCGATTTAATTTTATACAATACGTTGTTAGAGTGTGCAAAAATTACATTATTGAACTTTGCAATTTTTTCAATATTCGATACAACGTTAGAAACATTTGTTGTAACAATCTTGTTAGCAACGTTTTCTGTTTTAACTATTATTTTATTTAAATCATAATTTGCAGCACTGAAATCAATTGCATTAAACAATTGTGAATTGTTATCTGATATCGGATTTGTGAAAGTTATACCATCACCATCGATTCGATACAATTTTGTCATAGTACCATTGTTGGTTACAGTAAATATCGAACTACCAGCGGTTCCTTCTGAAATATAAAAATCTTGAATTGGAGCCGGTAATATGTTGACCAGTGAAACACTGGCATTGTAATGATAAACTTTATTGTTGTCGCTTAGATAAATATTAGAAC
>DAIDAX010000081.1 GCA_027310405.1 bacterium
TGCCATTACCGGCATAATCACAGTGTCATTTTTGATTTCTTCATAAAACTTACGGTAATTTCTTTTCTTTGATTGAATATGATGAATGCGATGATCGCAATCAAATAGAGTTCCATCAAGATCAAAGATAACTGCTTTTTGTTTCATATTATGCGGTTTCCAATTTTGTTACAGTACTTTTAGAAGCACGAGAAATAACTGTTTGACGAATTTCTTTATTGCCGTTTGTATAGAATTTTTTGTTTTTGATAGTTGCTGTGAATTCAACAACATCGCCTTTTTCAGCAATTTCTTTTGTCTTGTTATCTGAAATTTGGTTGAAGTAAACGACGACATCTTTTTCATTAACCAATACCGTAGTGATATAACGCAAACCTGTATCATAATAGTGAGTCTTTGTGTTTGAATAAAACTCTTTAACAGATTCCACTACACCCTTAATTTGAACTCTTGAACCTTCTGCTTCAGGCAGAAACTCTGAAACTGGGTTTTGTTCTGTAC
>DAIDAX010000082.1 GCA_027310405.1 bacterium
ACGTATTAGCGAGACTTCCTTTTTTACAAAAATTGCTATCCCTACTCTCTATACTTTATACTGGAGTTAATGGTACTAATATATCTCTTTGTAGTAGGACTGGCGATAGGCTCTTTTCTTAATGTTTTAAGCGATCGATTACCCAAAGGAAAAAGCATTCTTGGGCGATCACAATGCGATTTTTGTCACAAAAAATTATCCGCCAAGGATTTAGTTCCAGTATTTTCTTTTCTTCTTTTGCAAGGTAGATGTCGCTATTGTAATCGGAAATTGTCGGTGCGATATCCTATGGTTGAATTACTTACAGGACTGTTTTTTATTATTTCATGGGTTTACTTGCCGGAGACAAATGTAATTGTGAAAATTTTTTCTCTAGGATTAATCTCTGGGCTCATTGTTATTTTTTTTGCTGATTGGAAGTACACGATCATACCAGATCAGATTATTATTACATTATTGCTTTTCTCTATCAGTATTTTTTACTTAACAGGGGGGTTAGGT
>DAIDAX010000008.1 GCA_027310405.1 bacterium
AGTTTGGGCAGTGGATATTTTATTCCGGAATATTTTTCGAAGTATGTCAAAATTTTCTTAGCAACATCCAAAGCAAATTGTCCCTGATTTTTCTTTCCCTTGGTTGTAATCACTCTCAACAAAGTTTTTCCAAGCTTACTCTTGATGAATTCAAAATCGCCAACTCCGAGATAGAGAAGATATGTTGACATTTTTGGTGTTCTTTGAAACTGCACGATTTTTTTCTTCCCCTCAGTTTTTTCTTTCTTAATCGGCATGTTCGAAACTGCTTGTAACTTCCTGTCAATTTTCATCGATACATCGAAGGTCGCTTTGTATTCCGGCTCGTCAAAACATGGGAAAGCTCTTCTTGCATAAGGTGCTTCAAACTGAGTCGTGACTAAATATTTTTCTTTCCCATTTTTGTCAACGTACTTGCTTCTGTAAAAACCTGCTAGACCATCAACAAACTCTCCAGAAAAATTAATAGTGAGTTTACTATTGCCTTTCAACTTCTCACTGAATTTCAAAACAAGCTGTTTATTTTTTTCATCGAGAATTATTTTCGGTTCTAACGTCTTTCCTTTGAGAAAAATTTTTGCATTATGGATTTTTAATCCAAAAGAATTTAACACGACGTCTTTTGTTGGCTTGAGTATTTTTAATGTAATTTCCTCCTTTC
Organism: bacterium; assembly: GCA_027310405.1. Taxonomy (GTDB): domain Archaea; phylum Aenigmatarchaeota; class Aenigmatarchaeia; order CG10238-14; family SCSR01; genus DAIDAX01. The sequence continues at coordinate 662 of DAIDAX010000008.1, forward strand.
CCTGAAATACGAACTTTTTGAAATCTACGTCAAAATTGAGGACGTAATTCGATGGTACCACTTCAGGAGGCAAACGGAACTTTTCCATATCTACTTTTTCGAAATGGGTAGATTTATTACCTTTTGGAAAGACTTATAATATAGACTATTATGGCCGAGCAAAAAGAGAAAACTTACATGCCTGCCGGAATTGGTGGGTTGATTCGTTATGATGAGGAAGAGGACGAAATCATAAAAATGAAGCCACAGTATTTAGTCTACGGTGTAGCGATATTCGCTGTTCTGTTGATAGCGCTGCATCTTCTGTAAAAGTTTTATCTCACCAGCTTCAAAGTTAATCATATGGCAATTCGAAATTTCGAAGTTGCTAAGATTCTTTACAACATTGCAGTCTATCTCGACATGCAGGGCGAACAGTTTAAACCTAGAGCTTATGAGAAAGCTGCTCGATCGATTGAAGCATTGACAGAAGAAGTTTCCGACATCTACAGACAAGGTGGAATTAAAGCACTGATGGAGATTCCTGGCGTCGGAGTAAGCATTGCAGAAAAAATTGAAGAACTAATCAAAACTGGAAAACTGAAATACTATCAGGATTTGAAGAAAAAAACTCCCGTCGATGTTGAAGGTTTGACTGCAATCGAGGGAATCGGTCCAAAGACTGTAAAAACTCTTTATCAAAAATTGAAAATTCGAACTGTCACAGATTTAGAAAAAGCTGTAACCTCGGGAAAGATTTCAAAACTTCCACATTTCGGAGAAAAAAGTCAAGAAAAAATTTTAAAGGGAATAGAATTTTTGAAACGCAGTAAAGGTAGAATGTTGCTCGGATACGTTTTGCCTATCGCGAAAGAAATTGAACACAATTTGCAACAATTACCAGACGTGAAGCATGCAATACTCGGGGGTTCATCGCGAAGGATGAAAGAAACTGTTGGAGATTTGGATTTTCTTGTTGTTTCATCGAAGCCAGAAAAAGTTATGAACTATTTCACGACAATGTCGGAAGTTTTGAATGTCATCAGCAAAGGGGACACAAAGTCGATGGTTCATCTAAAAATTGGAATCGACGCAGATCTTCGAGTTGTCCCTCCAAGAAGTTTCGGAGCAGCTTTACAATACTTCACTGGCAACAAAGATCACAATATTGCGCTCAGAAGAATTGCGATACAAAAAAATTGGAAGTTGAGTGAATATGGAATTTTTGATAAACATAACAAACAAATTGCCGGTGAGACGGAAGAAGATGTCTATGCAAAACTCGGATTGCAGTGGATGCCGCCGGAAATGAGAGAGAATACTGGAGAAGTGGAACTTGCGCAAAAACACAAGATTCCAAAAATAATCGAGTACAAAAGTTTGAAAGGAGATTTGCAGACGCAGACGAACTGGACCGATGGAAGTAATTCTATAAAAGAAATGGCTGAAGAAGCGAAACGTTATGGATTGGATTATATTGCGATAACAGACCACACGAAAGCTCTTGCATTCACCGGCGGACTTGATGAAAAGAAATTGGAAAAACAGAGTAAAGAAATCGATAAAGTCAATAAGGAAGTTAATGGAATTACAGTTTTGCAAGGTGCGGAGGTCAACATTGCAAAAGATGGATCGTTAGACATTTCAGATGCAGTGTTGAAAAAACTTGATGTTGTTGGAGTATCTGTTCATTTCAATTTCAACATAGGAAAAGATGAAATGACAAAAAGAATTGTCCGAGCAATCGAAAATCCGAACGTGGATATTCTTTTTCATCCAACTGGAAGAGTGATTAATCAAAGAGAGCCTTATGAAGTCGATCTCAGAAAAATTTTTGAAAAAGCAGAAGAGACTGGAACACTTTTGGAAATCGACGCGTTTCCTGAACGACTAGACTTGAAAGATGAACATGTAAAGTTAGCGAAAGAATTTGGATGTAAGTTTGCAATCGATTCTGACGCGCACAATAAAGTTCAATTTCATTATCTGGAATTTGGAATTGGTGTTGCACGCAGAGGATGGCTCAGCGAAAAAGATGTTGTGAACACATTACCTATGAAAAAAATGTTAAAAGAATTAAAATGAAGATATTTCCATGAAAATTCTTGTCGGAACTAGTGGTATTCCTGATTCTGCAAAAAAATTTCCTACATCTGAGGCTCCAAAAATAATTTCACAAATTGGACTGCAAGCTATGGAAATTGCATTCGTCCGACAAGTCTATCTGACAAACAAACAAGCTGAAGAAGTTGGAAAAGTTGCTGAAGAAAATAATGTGCAACTTTCAATCCATGCTCCGTACTACATCAATCTCGGCTCTGAAAAAATTTTTGTAATTCGTGCGAGTGAAAAAAGAATTATTGACAGTGTTGAGCGAGCTGCACACATGAAAGCAAAAATTGTTGCGATACATGCTGGATACTATGGAAAATTCACAGCAGAAGAAACTTTTCAACGAATAAAAAAATCTTTGCAGGAAATTCGTGCAACGATGAAAGAAAAAAATTTGAAAAACGTTTTACTCGGACTCGAAACAACTGGAAAAGAAAAACAGTGGGGAACGCTCGAAGAAATTTTGAGAATGTGCAAAGAAGTTGAAGGATGCTATCCGTACATCGACTGGGCTCACTTGTTTGTCAAGGGAAATGGTTCGATTGACTATGCGAAAATTTTGGACACTCTAGAAAAATCAGGATACAAAATCCTCTACTCGCATTTTGAAGGAGTCGAAAAACGCAACGGAAAATTTGTTGACATTCATGCACCAGTTGGACAAAATCCACCTTTCGAACCACTTGCAGAAGAGTTGTTGAAAAGAAGTCTACATGCGACAATAATCTGCGAATCGTCTGCACCAGAAAGCGATGCTTTGAAGATGAAAGGAACGTTACGTCAACTTGGCTATAATTTCTAAAGCTTCGGAATCTACTTCTATAAAGAAAGAAAGGTATTTAAATCTTGTTTTCCAAAATATACTTTTGGGAAGATATTTGATGGGTTGGACTTATTCTGGTATTTCATCTAAACAAAAAACTTTTGTAATCTCTGCGAAGACACCAGAACAGTTAAATGAACTTTATCAGCTCCTGTTTAACACTTTAGGAATTAGAGCAACTTCCCTCCTTCATCGAGGACTTTGTTGTAATCATGGGAATAGTCAAAATTACAATTTTAGTTATGTATTTTCACCAAAAACACGTGAATTAGCTGTCGGCGATAGTGATGGGATACCATTGTCGCTTTCTATCGAAATTCCGGAGAAAAAAGTTCCTGGTTTCTATAGAAGTCTATTAAAATTAACTAGTTACGAAGATCCCAGACCACACGATTCACCATCATCGATAAGAATGTCGTTTGTCGGAGAAAAAACAATAGACTTCTATGCAGAAGAAACAAAAAGAGCACATCAGCATACTGTATTAGAATTCTTTACTGAAACCGAAGATTTGCATGAAAGATATCAGAGAGCAGAATCTGGTCGCTTTGCTCGTTTTGGATGAGTGGAGAAAATGGATAAGCCAATAAGAGTTGTAAATGATCTCGCATCTGTTTTGTATCTACTTGGATCTCCATATGGTGCAAACGAAATAAGCATTCCTTTAACTCCAGAAATGAAACGTGGTCTTTCAGATATTGCAAAATATCGTGCTTTTGATTTGTCGGCAATCTTACGAAATGGTGGAGATCATTCGTACTTGTTAATTACTCGTCCAGGTAGAGGAACTGTTGTGAAACTCGGCGGAGGAACTACATGTAATGACATGTGCTCGCACAGCAAATCAATGTATTCAGCAACAGTGGAATATCTAGTAGGCATTGCTAAGGATAGAAAAGAAAAGTAATTTGAATTAGTCTTCAATCTTTACAACTTTAATACAGCCCGCAACTGGACAAACATCCGCTGAATTTTGTGCTTCTTTGACAAATTCTTCAGGAATTTCTAATTCAAAAATTTCATGTGCGATTTTTTTTCCATTTTTGAGATTCGCTTTTCCATCTTCTGAATCTATTTCCCAAAATCTAGGAGCTTGTGCTTCGCAGGCAACTGCGCCAATGCAAATATTCCTGTTGTAAACAATTTTGTATCTCGCCATTCGTTCAATTTAGTTCAAGTTCAGATAAGTAATTTTCTAATTATATACTGAAAAATATATTTTATAACTCGGTATTAAATTATAAATAGTTTCCTGAACAAGAAATTTCCATGGCGACTCTTGAGATAAAAGATCTACATGTTTCGGTTGAAGGCAAGGAAATTATCAAAGGACTTGACTTGACAATCAACCAAGGTGAACTGCATGCTCTAATGGGTCCGAATGGTTCTGGCAAAACTTCGCTTGCAATGACGATCATGGGCCATCCGAAGTACAAAATCGACAGCGGAGAAATTTTGTTTGATGGTCAAAACATTTCGACACTCTCTCCCGACAAACGCGCAAGACTTGGTTTGTTTTTGGCAATGCAGTACCCTACGGAAATTCCAGGCGTACAATACACAACGTTTTTGCGTGCTGCATATTCCGCTCTAAAAGAAAAAGTTTCGGTAATGGAATTCAAGGATATTCTGAAAGAACATCTCGACGCTTTCAAATTCCCCGCAGAATTTTTGGACAGAAGTTTAAACGAAGGATTTTCTGGTGGAGAAAAAAAACGTGCAGAAATTTTGCAGCTGAAAATTTTGAAACCGAAATTTGCAGTTCTTGACGAGACTGATTCTGGGTTGGATATCGATGCATTGAAAAATGTTGCAGAGTCGATTAACGAAGTTGCCAACAACGAATTAGGAATGTTATTGATCACACATTATCAAAGAATTTTGAATTATGTCCATCCACAATTCGTGCACGTGATGATCGACGGAAAAATTGTAAAATCCGGCGGAGAAGAACTTGCAAAAGAGTTGGAAGAGAAGGGATACGAAAATTTTTTGGCGATGCAATGATTCCGCTGAAAACAGATTATTCGGAATTTTGGTTCGCAGATCAAATTGATTACGCTTACATAGGCAAGCCGGGATTGTCCGAAGAAACCGTCAGAGAAATTTCCAAATTAAAAAACGAACCAGAGTGGATGTTGGAAAACCGTTTGCGCGGACTGAAGTTTTTCTTGGAGAAACCTATGCCGCAGTGGGGCGCGAACCTGAACAACATCGACTTCAACAAAATAATTTTTTTCGCAAGAGCTACGGACAAAAAAGGCAAGACGTGGGAAGAAGTTCCGGAAAAAATAAAAAATACTTTTGAAAAACTTGGAATCCCGGAAGCCGAGAGGAAATTTTTGGCCGGAGTTGAAGCTCAGTACGACAGCGAAACTGTTTACGGGCATGTAAAACAAGAACTGGAAAAACTGGGAGTAATTTTTTGCGACATGGACACGGCTGTCAGAAAATATCCGGACATCGTGAAAAAATATTTCGGGACAATAATTCCAGCCGGAGACAACAAGTTTGCTTCGTTGAACACTGCCGTGTGGAGTGGAGGAAGTTTTGTATACGTTCCGAAAGGAGTGAAAGTAGAATTTCCGCTGCAGGCTTATTTTCGAATCAACCGCGCTAACATGGGACAATTTGAACGAACATTGATTATTGCCGAAGAAGGAAGCAGTGTACATTACATCGAAGGTTGCACCGCCGCGCAATATTCCGCTGACGCATTGCATGCAGCTGTTGTAGAAATTATTGCCGAGCAAGGAGCTTACGTTCGTTATACAACATTACAAAATTGGAGCAAAGACGTTTACAATCTTGTCACGAAACGTGCGCATGCACACGAGAATGCAACCGTCGAGTGGGTTGATGCAAATATCGGAAGTCAGGTGACGATGAAATACCCAAGTGTTTATCTCATGGGCAAAAATTCGAAAGCAGAAATTTTGTCAATAGCAATGGCAACGAACGGACAACACATAGATGCCGGAGGGAAAGTTTTGCACTTTGCTCCAAACACTTCGTCACGAATAATTTCAAAATCGATAAGCGTTGATGGCGGACACACGACATATAGAGGATTGTTGCATGTGGCTAAAGGTGCGATAGATGTTAAATCCAATATTCGCTGTGACGCTTTACTGATTGGAGATAAGTCTCGTTCTGATACATTTCCATATAATGAAATTAACGAAAAGGATGTTTCTGTCGGACATGAAGCGAGCGTTGGAAAAATTGGAGATGATCAAATTTTTTATTTGATGAGCAGAGGTTTGAATGAAGTAGAAGCAGTCACATTAATTGTCCAAGGATTTCTTAGTCCATTCACAAAAGAATTGCCGCTTGAATATGCTGTTGAGTTTAATCGACTGATATCTCTGGAGATGGAAGGATCGGTAGGTTGAATGCAAACATTTTCTGAAGAAACAATTAAAAATATTTCAGAAGCAAATGCAGAATCTGAATTTTTACTGAAAGAACGCCTAAATGCTTTCAAAAATTTTAACGAATTATCTCTTGAAAATTCTGAAGTGTTCAAAAAATATACAAAACATGAATCTTATGATTTGCCGGAAATCAAAATCGGTTCTGCTGAAATTGAATTTGAACTTCCAAAAGTGGCTGACAACATTGGAATAATTTTGCTTCCGATAGCCGAAGCTCTTGGAGATAGTAACTTCAAAACAATTTTGGAAAAAATTTTCAACAACGAAGATAAATTTTCAGCATTTACAAATGCATTTTTCAATTCTGGTTATTTTCTTTACATTCCAAATAACATACAACTTAAGGTTCCAATTATTTTTCGAACTAAAATTGGCACTCCAAGTTTTTCAAAAAATATAATTTTAGGCGGAACGAATTCAAAGTTCACAGTTTTAGAAAAAATAGAATCTATTAATAATGAATCTTCGATTCATTCCATACAGTTAGATATTTTTGCTGAAGAAGGAGCAAAGATTGAACATGTTTTTATGCAGGATTTAAATTTAAATACGATTGAATTTTTGAATAGAGTTTCTCATACACAGAAAGATTCGAATGTTAATTTTCATTCTGTAATTTTTGGCGGACAAAGGATCAGAGCTAGAACAAACATCAATTTAGAAAAAAATGGGGCGATTGGAAAAAATTTCGAAATTATTTTTGGCAAAGAATCGCAACGTTTCGATTCACTATCTACCGTACATAGTAAATCCGATTTCACAAAAGGAGAATCGCATTCTAGAGGCTTGTTCACTGGAAAATCAAAAGCATTAATCAAAGGATTAGTCAGAGTTGAGAGTGGTGCAAAAAAAAGTGACACATATCTAACACAACATGGAATGTTGTTGAGCAAAGAGGCTTCAGCAGATACTATACCTTGTCTAGAAATTTTGGAGGAAGATGTGCTGCGTGCCACTCATTCTGCTTCAGTTTCTCCAATTGATGACGATCAAATTTTTTATCTAACGTCTCATGGACTTGAAGAATCGGATGCACGAAAATTAATTATTCAGGGATTTGCTACAACATTATTGAAGAATATTGATCTGAAAGAAATCCGCGAAGATATATCAAATCAATTAGAAAAGAAGATTGGTGAGGAAAATGTTTGATGGAAAAAAAATACGAGAAGATTTTCCTATTTTCAATTCCAACAAAGATTTAATTTATTTTGACAATGCAGCCACAACACAAAAACCAAAACAAGTTTTGGATGCACTCCAAGAATTTTATTCACAATGCAATGCAAACGTTCATCGGGGAATTTACAAAATTGCTGTTGAAGCTACAGACGAGTATGAAGAAGCACGGGAAAAGGTTTCGCAATTCATAAATTCGAAAATAGAGGAACTGATCTGGACAAGAGGCGCAACTGAAGCTATCAATCAAATTCTCTATGCATGGGCTCTGTGGAATTTGAAAAAAGATGATGAGATTGTTACAACAATTATGGAACATCATTCGAATCTTGTTCCGTGGCAACTTCTGCAGAAAAATGGAGTGAAAATTCGCTATGTCAACCTTAATGGCGATGGAACGTTGAACATGAAAGAATTAGAAAATTCTGTCAGTAAAAAAACAAAATTCGTTACAGTAACACAGATGTCAAATGTTTTGGGCACAATAAATCCTGTAGAAGAAATTGTAAAAATTGCTCATGATAATGGTGCACTTTGTTTGATCGATGCTGCACAGTCTGTTCCACATATGGAAGTCGATGTGAAAAAAATTAATTGTGACTTTCTTGTTTTTTCTGCACATAAGATGTTGGGTCCTACTGGTGTCGGTGGATTATATGCAAAACAGGAAATTCTTGAAAAACTAGATCCTGCGCTACGTGGAAGTGAACAAATTAAATCTGTCTCATTGTTTGAAACTGAATGGACAGATTTGCCGTGGAAATTCGAACCCGGCACTCCAAATTTTGCTGATATTGTTGCATTCGGATATGCTGTCGACTACTTGAAAAAACTTGGAATGAAAAATGTTCGCGAACATGAACGAGACTTAACAAAATATGCATTGGAAAAATTACAGCAGATTTCAAAATTAAAGATTTTTGGACCACTTAATGGAACAAGAGGCGGAGTAATTTCTTTCCAGCTTGCCGATATTCACGCACATGATATGGCAAGTTTTTTGGATGATAACAACATAGCAGTACGTTCTGGGCATCACTGTGCAATGCCGCTAATGAAGTATCTTGGGATTTCTGGAACTACACGTGCAAGTTTCTACATTTACAACATGAAAGAAGAAATTGACAAATTTATTGAAACGTTAGAAAAAGCAAAACAGGTGTTCAAAGTATGACTTCAATGTACGCTGAAGAAATTTTGGATCATTATAGAAATCCAAGAAATTTTGGAGAACTAAAAGATGCACAAATCAAATACAAAGAATCCAATCCACTTTGTGGAGACGAATATGAATTCTATTTGAAAGTAAATAATGGGCTCGTATCTGATGCAAAATTTTTTGGAGATGGTTGTGCAATAAGCAAAGCATCAGCATCAATGTTGAGCGAACACGTTAAAAATAAAACACTTGATGACTTGAAGAAAATGAAACTCGATGATGTACTCAAACTTCTTGGAATTGAAGTTAGTGCAGCAAGGACTAAATGTGCACTTGTTGCTTTGTTAGCGATTCAGAAAGGAATTCAAAAATTTGAAGGAGGTAAAAATGATGGGTCTCAAAGATGAAGATGTGTTGAAAAATTTTATTCCAGCAATACGTGTTGTAGTAGCCAAACAATTATCCACAAAACATAATTTCAATCAAATCGATATCGCTTCGCTTCTTGGCATAACTCAGGCTGCAGTTAGTAAATATTTGTCTGGAAGTTACAGTTACAGAATAAAAATTTTAGAACGAACAGATGATGTGAAAAATGTTTCAGAAAAAATTGTTGGAAAAATTGTTGAAGAAAAAAAACATCAGAAAGCAAATCACGTTTGTGAAGTTTGCAAGAATTATTCTGGAAAATGTCTTTACAGGCACTTCGCTTTGGAACTTGCTGAAGCTCTGCGTGAAACGCATTAAACGTCGAGAATAATGTGCGCAAACCATTTATCCGATTCTTCTTTAACTTTGAACTGATGAAACGTTACGGCTTTGACATCAACTAACTGTTCATGTTTCTGTGGATTAATTTTTTCTCCATGTGCAATAACTTTTAGTTTCCATATTTTTCCTACTGGAGATAAATCAAGTTCGAATTTGTTGAACAAAAGTTGTTCAGCGTCTTTGTAAAAAATTATTTCTTCGAGAAATTTGTACAACAACATTTCTGGATTCTCTGCCTCAACTGAAAACTTTTTTTTCACAACATCCGATATTGTCTCTAAGTTTTTAATCATCGTATTTGTAACTGCAAGTGCACAAGATTCTAATAATTCTTTCAAAGTTTTTCCTGTGGATTCGAATGCTACGTCAGCAACGGATACATCTTCTAAAAATTTGTAAGGCATGTTATCCCTTCACATTTCCGATTGGAATGAATCTAGCGACTTTCAAAGATATTCCTGCTTTATGAGTTGCTTCAACAACTTCGTCTATGTCTTTGTAAGCTCCTCCTGCTTCTTCAGCAAGTCCTGAAAATGAAGCTGTCTTTACGAAAATTCCTCTCTGCTCCATGTCTTTTTGTAATTTTTCTCCTCTCCACATATTTCTCGCGCGAGTTCTGCTCATTGTCCTTCCTGATCCATGTGCTGTGCTGCAAAATGTTTCTTTCGCTCCATCTGCACCAACAAGAAGATAACTTCCAGTTTCCATTGAACCGCCAATAATTACTGGCGAACCGTCTTCTTTGTACAAATCTGGAATTTCTGATCTGTATGGATAGTAACTACCTGTAGCTCCTTTTCTGTGCACAAGCAATTCTTTTTTCTCGCCATCGACATCATGAGTTTCTAATGAAGCTCTATTGTGTGCAACATCAAAAACCTGACGCATTCCAAGATTTTCTGCATCTTGTTTGAAAACTTCTGAAAAAACTTCACGAATTCGATGTAGAATAACTTGTCTGTTCGCAAAACTCATGTTCACTCCACATGCCATTGCTTTGAAATAATCCTGTCCTTCAGTAGAATTAAATGGTGCAGAAGCAAGTTCACGATCCAAAATTTTTATTCCGTATTTTCTTTCCATAACATTTAGAAAAACTTGCAAATAATCTGATGCAATCTGATGTCCAAACCCACGAGAACCACAGTGGAACATAATCACAACTTGATTTGGAAACAATCCCCATTTTTTTGCAAGTGCTTTGTTTGCAATATTTTCTTCTTTCACATATTGAATTTCTAAATAATGATTTCCTGAACCAAGAGTTCCAATTTGATTGAATCCACGTTCGATTGCTCTTTTAGAAATTTTTGAATTGTCTGCCCAATCCGCAATTCCATTTAATTCAGTTCTATCTAAATCTTCATTCCATCCATATCCGCTATCGATTGCCCATCGTGCACCTTGTTCTGAAACTTTTTTAAATTCGTCTTTTGAAATTTTCAAAAAGCCGGTACTACCAACACCTGCGGGAACTTTTTGAAAAAGTTTTTCCACCAGAGTTTTCAAATGGGGTTTCACGTCATTCACTGTCAGATTTGTGAGAATTAAACGCATTCCGCAATTAATGTCGAATCCAATTCCTCCAGGAGAAATTACTCCGTTGTCGTTTATGTCAAATGCAGCAACTCCACCGATACTGAAACCATATCCGGAATGACCATCGGCCATCACGAAAGAATATTTTTGAATTCCTGGAAGCGTGGCAACATTGCTTGCCTGGTCATAAACTTGCAAATCCATCCCGTCGACTAAATTTTTCGTTGCGATAATTCTTACTGGGACTCTCATGTTTTTTTTAAAACTTGGAGAAATTTCCCACACTACATCTGAGATTTTTTTGAATTCTGGTTTCTTGAAAGTCTGATGACCGAATGGCATATTTCTCAATATTAAATTTAAGTTGATAAGTATAATTTATGGATGTTCTTGGTTTGGACATTGAATTAATTGCACACGATTGTTTTTGTGTGAAAAATTCTCAAACGATTTATTTCGATCCATATCAACTTCCTGAAGGAAAATTGGAGAAGGCTGACTTGATTTTAGTTTCTCATGAACACTTCGATCATTGCAGTACAAAGGATTTGCAAAAAATTTCTGACAAGAACACAACGATTGTAGCCAGTGAGCAGTGTCAATCAATTTTGAATCCACTGAAAAATCAGGTTAAAAAAATTAATTATCTCAAACCTGGGCAAGGCTTAGATGTTTCTGGAATAAAAATAGAGGCTGTGCCTGCGTACAATGTTGACAAGTTCCGTTCTCCAGGAATTCCATTTCATCCAAAGTTCGACAACAAGTGCGGATATGTTGTAACTGTTGACGGGAAGAGACTTTATCATGCTGGTGACTCCGATTTCATTCAAGAGATGCGAACTTTGAAAAACATAGACATAGCTTTCTTGCCAGTCAGTGGAACTTATGTAATGACTGCACACGAAGCGGCTGATGCAGCAATGGTTATGAAACCAAGAGTGGCGATACCGATGCATTACGGAACGATAATTGGAAGTCGCGACGATGCCGAGAGTTTCAAATTTGTTGCAAAAGGTGTCAACGTCCTAATCCTCAAATAATCTTTAAAAGTATACACAGTAGTTCCTAATGTAGTTTTCTACCAGTGAACACTGAAAAATGAAGATTCGGGCCAAATGGATTAGTTTATCGAAGAAACGATTTTTCAAAAACCGCCGTCTAAAAAAGAACAATTTTACCAATAACAGAAAGTCGGCTAACAACTGATTCCAATAAAATTTTATGGTTTATCCCGAAGAAATCAAACAGGAAGTTAGAAATTCAGTAAGCAATGGGCTGTCAAAGATAGACACATCAATAAAGTTCAGGATTCCGTACTACACAATCAAGGATTGGACACGTGACATTAAAAGCAACTACCACCATTATCCAGTAGAACTGAAAAGACAAGTCAGAAATCTTGTAAGAAAGGGCGTTACTAAATCTGATGTTGCCAGAATAACTGGTTTAAGATTTGTCACAGTTAGCTACTTCACCAAAGACATCAAAACGAGACGAGGAAATACTGGACTAAGAGGAAAATCTTTGGAATTTATGAAACTTCTTGTTCAAAGAGGTTACATAATTTCCGATGAAGTAAAACAACTTGTTCCATGTATGAGGACGATTATGAAATATTTCCCAGTCAAGAAAGTGAGATTCAGGCAGAGAACTATATGGTATCTGCCAGGTAAAGAAAGGGAAGCGATGCAATTCTTTCTTGAGAAATCGTACAAGCATTCGTTAACTTACAATAGGCTAAACCTGATTAGAAAAGCATTTGGAATTACAGAGAAGAATTAATTGCAAGTTGATGTAAAACTTTTCTTCTCAGTTTGTAAGTATTCCCGTACATAACGTAACCAAACCAGCCGTCTAAAATTTTAAGTTCTCTCTCTCTCTCTGCGGAAAGTTCGCAAAAATTCATTTTTCTTTCAAAGTTTCTCAAATTACTTTCTCTCGGAAGTTTGTAATGATAGAAAATTCTAAAACCTAAGAAGTTGACTCCGTTATGTAGTGGAATAATTTTTGATTTTTCTGGATGCAACTCTAACTTCAATCTCTGTTTTAGAAAATTGTTTATCAGCCACTTGTATAAAACTAATTCTTGCCTCGACCTGTGAAAAATAATGAAATCGTCCACATAACGGATGTAGTACTTTGCTTTTAGATTGTGTTTCACAAAATAGTCCAGCTCACTTAAGTAAACGTTTGCAAAGAATTGGCTCGTCAAATTTCCAAGTGGCATTCCTTTGCCAGAAACTTTCATGTCGTGATTTTCCAAAATTGTTTTTATCAGCTGTAAAACTTTTTCATCAGTGATTTTCTTTCTGAGAGTTTTTAGAAGAATTTCGTGGTCAACATTATCGAAATAATGTTTTACATCGGCTTTCAACACATAGCCGACAACCATGTTGTTGTCTCTTGCACTATTGACAGGTTTTCCATTTTGCGAAACCTTTCTTTTGAACTTATCGAATCTTTTCAGAGCTGTGTGCACTCCTTTCTCCTTTCTGTTTGCATAAGTGTCGTGGATGAAAATTTTCTCAAATATTGGTTCGATTAAATTGCATACTGCATGGTGAACAACTCTGTCTCTAAAAACTGATGCATAAATTACTCTTGTTTTTGGATCACGAATTACAAATTTTTTCAATGGTTTCGGTTTGTAAGTCTGTGTTTCTAATTCAAATTTTAATTTTATTAATTCGTTTTCAAGATTAGCTTCGAATTCTTGAACATACCATTTCTTAGTTTTTCCTTTTCTCGCTTTCTTGAGAGCGAGTCTGAGATTTTCCAACGAGCAGAGTTTCCCGAGCAAGTTGTCGTAAGTTATCATAAAAATCCCGGCAGTCTGGGTTATTCAGCAAGGCACCCCTATTGGAGTTCAGGTCTTTCATTAAAGATTTCCTGTTCCGAGGCTCCCTGTTAGAATTCAGGTTCGGCCTTTCACGACACACATTCTCGTGGGACCTGAAGTTCCAGTTGAGAGCTAAATGTAGCCAATTCATCAAATTTTCACTGAAGCTTTAGCGTTCACTTTCGCTACCAGCTATCGCCTCTGTATTTCATGGCTAAACGAAAGAAGCTCAATGCACTATGAATTGGCGTGTAGCCCAGACTTACTTTCACGTTGTATCGAGTATGCCGGGAATTGATTATAGGAAATTTAAGGATAATAATTTATTCTGGCTTAATTTTCTTGAGTTTTGCAATTCTCTGTTCGACTGATTCGAACTTTTCATCGTACGTATCTTTAGCTTTCTTCAACTCTGCAAAATCATTTTCCAAATTCTGCATCTCCAGCTGATACTCTGACATGACTTTCGATGGGTCAAAGTTTCTGATCATTTCTTCCCTGCTTAGGCGGCTACCCAGCAAGGCACCCCAATCGGAGTCCCTGTCCCGAGGCCCCCTGTCAGAATACAGGTCCGGCCCCTCGAGGGACCCGAAGACCCAGCCGAGAGCATTCAAGCCATCATAATTATTAACTGCGTCTCTCTTGTTAGCCCAAACGTATGTATCTTCGGGCGCATTCAGTTGTTGGACAATTTCTTCGCTTACATTACCGCCTTTTTCCATCCACTTCACTGGAACTCTTGTAGCTTGAGGAACGTTTATCGTCACTCCATGTGCATGCGTCTCTCCTGACAAATCCCAGTTTCTGTACAGAACGGCATTAGTTCCGTTCAGTAATTTGTAATCCCTTTGTCTTTTCTCAGGCTGCCAGTCTAAAAGTTCTACCCATATCCAATATTTGTTAAAAACTTCATCTCCGAATCTGCTTAGAATATCAACCATGGAATCTTTTGACAATTTTCCTGCTTCAACAAGAGGCTGTCTTTTAGCCAGAGAGAAATAACCGTCTTTAGTTCCTGCTCTCAATCCTTTGTAGATTGGAACCAAACTGTCTGTGTAGAGTTGCTCAAGTCCGTCCTGTTTTGCAAGCACAGGCATTTTTCTTGCTTCTCTGCCGAGGTATTCAACTTTAGGCCTGACGAGAGAAGTTGCTCCGTCAAAATCAACCAACAATTCTTTCGGCACTGTCTCAAGCTGTTGCAAAGACATTCAAATCAAATTTATTAGAGTACAGTAAAGGATTTAAGCTTGACTAAATTGTGTTTAATTATGGAATCTAAAACTCGTGTAGAACTCTTTGTTCCAGATTTACAGAAAACAGTCGAATGGTATGAACGTATTGGTTTCAAAATTTGGGCTCCACCAACCAACGATCCAAATTATCTGATTATGGATTTCCAGGGAAACCAAATTCATTTTTATGGAACTGAAGAAATCATCAAAAAACACAGTTGGTTTGGACGATTTCCATTTGACACGCCTGTTGGATACAGAGCAGAAGTAATTCTTACAGTAGACGGAATAGACGAGATTTACAAAACTATTTCAGAAAATTACAAAGAAAATATTGTGCAAGGATTGAAATTGAAACCATGGAATGTAAAAGATTTCAGAATTCAGGACCTGTGGGGGTTCTATCTTAGATTTACCGAACCAGTAGACTGGAAAAAATAAATTTTTAATTAGTCCAATAGTTTAGACGAAAGTTTTTTTACAGATATCTTTAGATTTTTTGTATTGAATAAGAAAGTTTGCCAACCCATCTTCTTCGCACCTTCGACGAAATCTTTTCTATCATCAATTAATAAAATTTCTTCTGGTTTAACTCCAGATTTTTCTGTTGCTATATTGTAAATTTCTTTCTCTGGTTTTCTAAAACCAGTTTCACACGAAATAACAATTGCAGAATATTTTGCTTTAGGAATCAATTTCTTCTCCAAAAGTTTTTGGAACATTCCAATATACAAATTTGTTATGAGACCAACTTTGTAATTTTTCTCTAATGTTTTCAAAAGTTTGTGTGTTTCTTTTATTGGTTTGTAATCCCCAATCCAATTTTCAAGAAAATCAAGATCTCCTCCGTCTTTAACTTTAAGATCTTGCCTAACTTTATTCCAAAATTCTTGTGGAGTAATTTTACCTCGTGTAATTTCATCATCATATTTATTCCATTCGTTAATTGCAATTTTAGAAAATGGTATGTGAAATTTTTTCGAGACTGTTTTGAAAGCATTTGTCCAGTCAACAAGAATGTTACCAATATCAAAATAAATGAACTTTATTTTGGCCATCTACTTTCAGTCTTCTTTTACAGTTTTTTGTTTTTTATCTCTGAGTCCCAAAATCAGATTTGGATATTTTTGAGAAAGAATTTTTACTATATTGTCTATCAATAACTTCAAAGAATTTCTATCGTTTTTATTTTCTCTTACGCTTATGGCTAAAGTTTTAATTGATACGTCACTATCATTACTTAATTCATCAGCTACTGCATCAACTAAATTGTCAATCTCGCTTTCTGAAGGAGGATCTAACGCATATTTCAGCTGTATTAATTTAAACCATTTTCCTGTATCTACAGATTCAGCAAGTGAGCGGTCTCTTTCTGCTTTTCCCCGAACGTCAAGATTTGATAAACCTTTGATATATTGAATAGCCTCTAAAAATCTTTTTGCTATAAGAAAAACATTCTCACCTTTTTTGTATTTCTTTCTAAGATAATCAATCACGATCCCCTCTGTAATTTCTTTATCAAAGAATTCTATAGACAAATCTCGAAAAATTGGATTTTTTTCAAATGCCTCTTTTACAGCTTCTTTATCACCTTTGACTGCCAACATGCCAAGTTCACTCAATCTCCAACCTATACCCGACCTTTCGATTAGACCATACTCATACAACGCCCCAACAACTGGCGTACTTGATGCTTTTTGTAATTTCATATAATTGGTCATTTCAGCAAAAGACATGGTTTTGGTTCCCGCATTATCGTAAACCATTTTTACAAGTTCGATTGCATCTTTAATTCCACGCAATGGAATTCCAACACTTTTTGCACCCTTTGGTCGTCCTTTTGGCATAACTAAACATTAATCAAACATTGTATATAAATCTATCATTTTTCGTTGGGTGAAAAATTCGAATAACTAATTTTTCATCGGATGATAAATATAAATACCTATGGTGAGAAATAGAAATTAAAAGCCATCCAGAGGAAGTCCTTGAGGGAAGTCCCTCTGGGTGGAGTTGAGTCCCGTGAAGAACACAAACACCACAAAATACTATATAGAAAAACAAATCTATAAAGTTTTTGAAAGATGCAAATCTAAAGACGTAAAAATTTCTGATGTTCTTTCCAAATTGGATTTTGGTTTTCCATTAAATGCGGGGTTTGACTATTCTACAAGTTCGCTAATCAAATCAGTTATTCTAAAGCAACTAAAGGGAATCAGATCACAGTCGGGATTAGTTCGCTATCTAAAGTTCAACAAATAAGATTCTTTGAAACTCGGGTTTTTCAAGAACGAAGATAACAATCTGAAAATTCCAAATCAGAGAACTTTCAGTTATTTTTTGAAATATCATCTAAACGAAGAAAGAAAAGAACTGATTGAGTTCGTAGTTGCTAAAATTGAGAAAATTGCTGACAAGTTCAATATAGTACTTGATTCAGAAATTTTTACAAAAATAAAACCAGAGATAATTGAAAATAAATCAACCAAAACTTTCTATAATCAAAAAAATGAAAGGCTTACAAAACTTTGCAGACTTATAAGAAAGAAAATTTATCCGAAAATAAAATTTGAAATCAGAAACAACTCAATTTACAACAAAAAGGATTTTCTCGACTTCCTTTTGCATCTCGCACTGACAGAAGATTTTGCAGAGAACGGATCAAGAACTTTGGAACAAATTCTTCACAAACGTACTCCGACCTCCGATACTTTGTTTTATCACATCAAGAAGTTCGAAGATAGAGAAGTTCTACAAAATATGTTTGTAGAAATTTTTGATTTGATTTTCAAGATGACGAAGAGAAGTAATTTTTTCGCACGAAGAAGAGTAGATGTTGCAATAGATTTCACCGATTGGTTTTACTATGGAAAAGACGACAACACAATGATCCAACGAAAGAAGCCTGAGAGAGGAACTACGAAGTGTTTCAGATTCGCAACAATAAACATTGTTGAACATGGGGAACGCTTCACATTACTTGCTTTACCAGTTTCAGCTCTTGACAGCAAAGAGAAAATCGTAGAAAAATTAATTTCCTTTGCTAAAGAAAGGGTTGTAATTAGGAAACTGACTCTTGACAGAGGATTTTTCTCTTCTGCTATAATCAACCTTTGCAAGAAGATGCACATCACTTTCATCATGCCAGCAATAAAGAATGACAGGATAATTGATTATGCAAATTCTGTTAGTCCGCCTGCCGTTATCAAAAATTATCCGATGCAAAATTGCAAGTTCAATCTCGTTATTCTGGAAAAGGATGATAAACGGTACGCTTTCGCTACTAACATCGACTTTAACAACAAGGATGTGATGCTTGCTGAAAGAATTTTCATACCATATTCGAAGAGATGGGGTATTGAAACGAGCTATAGGGTTAAACAAAATTTCAGAGGAAAGACGACTTCAAGAAATTATATCGTTAGAATGTTTTACTTCATGTTCTCAGTAGTAATTTACAACCTATGGGTGTTTACTAATATTTTAATTTCTGTTTCGCTCTTTGGAAAGATTTCCGAGAAGCTTCTTGTCACTGCTAAACTTTTTGGAAATTTTTTGCTTCTGATTGATCCTGGCGGAAATTAATCGAATGCACATTTTAATTCTAATTTTCGTTAGCAGTAAAAATATTTAAAATTAAAAATCAACGTCAAACAAAAGAAAAATTATGAAATAAATTTTTGAAATGGAATTTCATTTTACATTTTTTGCTTCAGACAAGCGGATTTTGAAAGAATATAAAGGCCGAAATCAATCTTAGAATCTACTTTCGGAACTACTGATACAAAGGAATAGCTTATACTCCGCGAAAATAAAATATATAGAAGGTGGAAACTTGCCAGTTAGCACTGCACCGTACACAAGAAGATATGCACACACATCGAGCAGAGGAGCCGAAGAAACTGTAGCCTGTGATTTTTGTCACAAACAGGTTCCGCGATGGAAAACTTTCACAATCAGGAAAGGATTCAGGATAAATGATCCGGCGATTCTGCAGCAAGTTGACAGACGATACATACATTTGATGCAACACAAGTATCGGGTGTGCGTAGCGTGTGCGAGATTCCGTGGCATTGTGCAACCTGGTAAGTCCGTGCGTAAAAAACACATGGGGTTCCAACCAATGTTCCGCGGATAGAAATGGTTTTCGAAAAACTCAAAAACTTGAGAGGATTACTTTACAAAAAGGTATCTGAAGCTGCAGCACCAGAAGCGCAAAGTCTTGGTCTACCAGATTTTGTGATTAAAAGTTCTTCACCTCTTGTTGAATTTCAAAATATCGAAGACACAACTAAAGTTAACATCACTTATCCGCTCATTGAACCTTTCGCATATACAAACATAAAATGGAATCCAACAACGAAAGAATTGGAATATTTGGTTCTTGAGCCACAACTAACAGAAGACGAAAAGAAATTTACAAAACAAATTTCAGATGCACTGATTGAACTCTTGGAGGTTGGATTGAACACAGTAAAGGATCATGAGAAAGTTATTTCTTATTTGCAAGAACAGGTGCAAACTACACTACGTGAACTTGGACTTGTTTTGGATTCGACTCAATACACAAAAATAATGTACTACATCTACAGAAATTTTGTCGGTCTGAATGAAATCGAGCCGATGTTGCAAGATCCAAACATAGAAGATATTAGTTGTGACGGAACAAACACTCCAATTTATGTTGTGCACAGGAAGTATGGTTCAATAAAGACGAATGTGATTTATCCAAACTTGGACAACTTGGTTGAATTTATTATCAAACTCGCTGAACGTGCTGGAAGGTATGTCAGCTATGCCGAACCGATACTTGATGGAACTTTGCCCGACGGAAGCCGTGTTGCAGCAACTCTTGCTGGAGATGTTGCGACACGCGGCCCAACTTTCACAATTCGTAAATTCAGCGAGAAACCTCTTTCTCCAATCGATCAGATGGATCTTGGAACATGTGACGAAAATATTCTTGCATATTTATGGTATTTGGTGGAACATGGAGCAAGCATGCTGATTGTTGGTGGAGTGTCAACTGGCAAGACTTCATTTCTAAATACAGTCAGCATGTTCATTCCTCCAGAAGCGAAAATCATCAGCATAGAAGATACTCGAGAAATCAGAATTCCACATCAACATTGGATTGCTGGTCTTGCGAGGACAGGTTTTGGTTTGCCCACAGCAAGTGGAGAAAAGTATGGAGAGGTTACACTTTTCGATCTGTTGAGAGAAAGTTTTAGACAGAATCCGGATTATGTGATTGTTGGAGAGGTGCGTGGAAACGAAACTTATGTAATGTTCCAAGGAATGTCTTCTGGACACCCAAGTCTTAGCACTTTCCACGCAGGTTCTGTCGACACCGTTATCAAGAGACTTATCACTCCGCCAATCGAGCTCTCTCCAAGTCTGCTGGAAAGTTTGGATGTAATTGTAGTCATGGTTCATGCAAAAGAGAAAGGAAAATCTGCAAGAAGGGTAAAAGATCTTTCGGAGATAGTTTCAGTCGATCCAAAAACACAAGAGGTAAATTCGAATGTTGTTTTTGAATGGGATCCTGTGACAGACAAATTCAACAAGGTCAATGACAGTAAGAAGCTGGAGAAATTTGCAACAGCAAATGGTCTCACCCTACAAGATGCATTGATTGAAATTGAGAATCGAACCAAAATTCTGGAATGGATGCATGCAAAAAATCTTAAAAGTTTCGAGGATACTTCTAAATACATCAATCTCTACTACAAAGAACCTGAAAAACTTTTGCAAGAAGTTGGCGCAACAGTTATACCGAAAAAAGTTCAGCCTCAACCTGTGCCAGTAGAAGTTGTGACTAAACCAATTGAACAAACTGTACCTCAACCAGTTACTACGACTGAAAACAAAGAGAAGAAACGCGAGCGAAGAGCTTCTTTACTTGATCTTCTCGGATTCAAAATTTTAAGTGAAAAATAATGGCGTTCAAAAGAATAGCTGTGCTACTGTTTGGAGGCGTAGCAGACATGACTGCAAGCGCATTTTCTTTTGTAAAACAAAATCTTGTGTATGCAAACGTGAGGATACCCTTCAGAACGTACATGAGTATGGTATTCTTTTTCGCGTTTGTCGGATTTCTTTCAACGCTTGTAATTTTAAATCTAGTTTTGTTTTTTCTTAACGTTTCTGTGGGTCCAATACTGTTTATAGCTTATTCGATATTCGTACCGATAGTTGTTGGATTAGTCATAATGTTCATGCTTGCGTTTTATCCATATCAAAAAGTTTCGTCGCGCAGAAAAAGCATAGAAGTCAATTTGCCGTTCGCACTAAATCACATGGGCGCAGTGGCTGAATCTGGCGTTCCACCGTACGTCATCTTCAAACTAATTAGCGAATTTGACGAGTATGGAGAAATTTCTAATGAAATGAAAAAGATCGTGCGAAACATCGAAATTTTCGGAATGGACCCTGTAACAGCGGTGAAGCAGGTTTCATCAAGAACACCAAATGAACAATTCAAACAAATTCTCGAAGGAATAACGACAACAATAGAATCTGGAGGTGACATTAAACTTTATTTGAAAAATGTTGGAGAACAAGCATTATTCGATTGGAGAATCAAGCGCGAAAAATTCTTGCAACAACTTTCTGCATACGCTGAATTCTACACAGGAATACTCATCGCTGCTCCGTTGTTCATTATCGCTCTGTTTGCCGTGATGAACATGATCCAACCAACTATCGGCGGATTCGATATTCTGTTTTTGACTCGCGCCAGCATTTATGTAATTATCCCTGTAGTGAACATAAGTTTCCTTGTGTTCTTGCGCGGTGTTGAGGTGGAAATCTGAATGGCTGATAAAAAATTTTACATGATTTTCGGGGCAGATGCAGCTTTCGTAGCACTACTACTTGTTGTTAACTGGATGTTTCTGCAGGCAGTGCCAAATATTTTTGCATCATTAAACATACTCGGCATTGGAATCCTCGTACTGCCGATAATTATAGTGAAGTATGCTGAATATAAAAGAAAGAAACAATTGGAAGATAATTTTCCAGTTTTCCTTCGCGATTTCGTAGAAACTGTTCGCGGTGGAATGACGATACCACAGGCTTTCACATCGATTTCGAAGAATGACTATGGCGCATTGAGTCCGTACATCAAAAGAATTTCTTCACAACTCGAATGGGGAATACCGGTCGATCAGGTGCTGATGAGTTTTTCAAAACAGACAAAATCGAAACTGATCAGCAGAGTTGTTTCCTCGGTTATTGAAAGTCACAGGTTCGGTGGAAAGTTGACAGACACATTTGAAGCACTAAGCCAAACTGCAGTTGAAGTTGACAGACTCAGGTCTGAGAGAAGGCTCTACTTGCAATCGCAGATGCTTACAGGATACATAATCTTTTTTGTTTTTCTTGCAGTCATAATCGGTCTACAAAAATTCCTTGTCCCAAGTTTCAATAGCGGATTTTCAACAAATACATTAACCGGAGGTGCATCAGCTGTCACTCCACAACAACTCGCAGCTGCGTATCAAGATATTTTCAGAAATTTAATTCTCATACAAGGATTGTTTGCAGGATTGTCTGTTGGGAAGATGGCTGAAGGATCGATAATTGCTGGAATAAAACATAGTTTGTTCATGATGTTCATTGGCGGACTTATCTTTACGATTTTTGGTTAGCTTTTAACAACAATATCACTTGCAGAAGCTGTACTGTACACTCCAGAACAGTTCGTTGCAACTCTGATCGTGTTGTAGTTGCTGCTTATAGAAACATTGAATGTTGCTTGATCTGCAATGTTCAATGTCAGGTTGGAAACTGAACAACTTGTTGCCAAACTATTTGGTCCACACAAATTAATTTTCTGGGAAGTAGCGTTTGTATAAATTACATTGACGGATATGTTTCCAAGTGCGATCTGTCCCTGATTTTGAATCAATCCGGAAAGTGTTAAGCTTCCATTCGAAAAAACTAGAGAACCTACATTAACCTGACCTTGCGAACAAACAACTAGAGTTGTAGAAGTGCTGCCAACAGTTTGCGTAGTCGACTGTGTAAAACCAGAAAGCCAAGTTATGAGTATGCCTGCAACAGAAACAGTGAATGCGATCAATAAAACTGTTGCGATTATCGGCGAAATACCCTTTTTATTCAGCTTCATCAGCACGACCCCTGCACGCTTACGTCTGGACAAGACAGAGATTTGAAAAGTACAGCATTGTATCCAGAACTTACACCGGAGATGACGAAAGATTTCAAAATTCCGGAAGGAACTGAATCGTTAAGATTGTAGGTGGTTATCGTATTGTTCGGATAAATTATCGTCACAGTTGCATTTGTGTAATCAACAGTGCCGATGTTGTTCAAAATAACATTCAACTGCGAATTCGCGGAGTTGTAACTACATGCGTACACCTGGAATCTGACAAACTGACAACTCGTAGCTATCGTCTGGTTCGCTGATTCAGAAAGTTTGCTGTTCACAATACTTGATGCGAAAAATGCGAGACCTCCTGCTATTGTCATTGTTATGGCGATCAAGAGAACAGTTGCAACCAAAGGTGAAATACCTTTTTGCGAAACCATAATAAAACTTTCGGTTTTTCAGCAAATAAATATTGCTCAATCCAAATTAGATTTGTGAAAGGACAGGCAGTGCTCGTCGACTACATTTTCTCCATAGCTTTAAGCGTTATCGTTTTCGTTAGCGTTGTGGCAGTCGCATATTCTTTTTATAGACAGCAACTTTCTGTAGAAGCTTCGAATGAACTCAGACAAGTGGCATTACAGATTTCGGATGCAGTTTTGAAAACATACAACGCAGCAAAACAATCGACAGTTAGTCCAACTAACGGAACTGTTACTGTTCTTTCTCAAACACAACTTGATTTACCATCAAAGGTGGCACAGAGAAACTATAAAGTAACATTGCAAGCTACAACTTCTGAAATTCCAGTAATAAGTTCGATACTCGAAGATGGGAAGAACATAACTTTTGTAAAGCAAGCTAGCGGAATCACTATAGTTGCGCAGACAACTGAAGATCCAGTAATAAGCCAAAAAATAATTTTGCCAAACATAAATGCATTCGTGCAAGGAGTTTTCCACAACAGCGGTAACGCAACGCTGACATACTATCGCTACAATTTCAATGGAACAATTTACGATTCTGTATCTCTCGGAGACTCCAATTTAATTTTGCAAATAACTTCGGTGAGCTGAAATGGCTGTCACACAAGTTGAACTTGCAATCTCGGTTGCACTTTTCTTCATTTTTTTTGTTATCATAATTAATTTTCTTATTAACTTTTTTACAAACTTCACTGGACTTACAACTACCAGCGAACTCCGCACTGACGCTTTCAATCTTTACAACACATTATTTGCGGGAAATGGTATACCTTCCAACTGGAATTATCTTGGAGTGACTCCAGCTCGCGTTGGACTCGCAGACAATTTGTACATGGCTCCTTTCCTTGTTTCGGATTTGAACGGAACTGCGAGAAATAATTACACAATAAATTTCACGATGTCTTTTGATCCAAATTGTTTGAACACAACTTGGGAAACAACAATACGCGTGTACAATGCAAGCCAGAATTTATTCGCTTATACTCTTTACAACAAAACATACTGTGTCAGCTCTTACTTGAAACAAGCGGATTTCGCAATAAATGTTACAGTTCCGGCTAGTTCTTCTCGAATGTTTTTCATCTACTATTCTCCAGACAGGAATATAACAAATTCAAATTATCCGACTACTTCGTTCCCTCCTTTTGATGGAAATTATTCTGTAAAAATTTATCCGACGCAAACATTCGTGCAAGTCTCTTACTCCAGATTGATCGCATTGAGGAATCTCGTGTACAATTATTTGCGGCTCACTTTGGGTAGTGGAATTAATTTCCAAATTCAGGTGTTCAACCAATGAAAGGACAAACAAAAATTCTGGAAACGATACTTGCGATTCTAATCATGAGTGGAGCTTACATACTTCTTTTTGCTGGACAACAATCTTCGATACAGACAGATACGTTAAACTGGAAACTTCTGACTTTGAATGCACTGTCTTCACTGGACCAGAAAAATGAATTGCGATCCTATGTGCTAGCGAACGACACAGCTTCGATTCAAAATGAATTGAGTTCGACTATCCCAGAACCGCTTACGTTCAGCGTTGTTATCTGTGGATTAAATTGCCCGCAACCAACTCTACCACCAGTTGACGTTGCTTCTGTTGACTATCTGATTTCTGGAGATTTCAACAACATAACAAACAAGCAAGTATTTGTTTATGTTTGGTTTGGTGAATCGAGATGAAGGGGCAACTTTTTATAATCGCAGCGATAATCATCGTGATAATTCTTGTTTCGTTGAGAGGAAGTTTGAACATTCTACAAGTTATAAACGACAAGAGAGTTCTCGAATCGGATCTGCTGCAGATCGAATTTCAAAATCTTAGATTAGAAACTCTAAAAGTTTCCATAAATTCCTACAACCAATCACAAAACATTACACAGAACTTGATTGGTTTTCTTGCTTTCGCCAAAAATTCTTTTTCTGGCCGCAACATGGATCTGCAAGGTCTTGCTGCAATTACTTCGTATCCAACTGTAGTTGCATCTCAGAACACACAACTCAATGTCACGATTTATAATTTTTTCGACCAACCCATCAATACTTTGATTCTCAATTTTTCAAATCCTTCCACAGTGCAAACTGTACAAAATTTAAATCCCTTTACGAGCTACAGTACGAATTTCACTTTTAACATCGCATCCAACACGAACCAAGTTCTTTGGATCTACTACAACTTCACTACGGAAACAGATGTACAGAATGTTACAATCAGTCTCGAAATTGGTAAAAGTAGACAGACTAACTTCTTCGATTTGAGGTTGCAAGGAACAAATGGTCAGCAATCTGATTTGGTAAATCAAAGCTTCTATTTGAGCTAGATACTGAGCTTAAATAAAAATAAACGCAACCAAAGTCAAAATTATTCAAGGTAGCATGCGTCTGAAAGGAATATCTCCACTAATTGGTTTCGTACTTGTCATTGTCATTGCGATAACTGCTGTGTCGATCGTTCTTGTTTTCGGACAAAACATAATCAATCAAGCACAAGATGCTGGAGTTGTGAATGAAGCTACACAGAACATGAATACTCTCGACAGCATGATTCAACAAGTTGCGACAGAAGGTCCGGGAACTATTTTGAGCACTCAGTTGAGATCTTCTGGTGGAACTTATCGTGTGAATAGTGTGTCTGGTGATATGGAGTTTTCCTACATTCTGAAAAGCAATTTGTTTTCTGCTGGAACTTTTAGGAAAAATGGACCGCTGACAACTTCGATAATCACGAGTGGAGCATCTGCAACATCAAATTCTACAAACTTAATTTTGGACAATGGAATTCTGCAAGTTGTTCTACAGAGAGTTGGAAACTCAAGTTCACCTACATCAATAAACACAAGCACACTTATTCAATCGATAACTTTCAAAAATACTGGAGCGACAGTAACTCCGAACGATACTTCGGTAATTATTGGAAACGTAACGAACTCTTCATGGGGAACTGGGTACACGCAACTCGCTGCTCCTGGAATTTTTCTCACTCAGGCTCAAGCAATCGCATCTGTACAATCGGCTGCAACTGGAAACAATTACCAAGTAACCTATACTCTTCCTTCTGCAACAGATTTTCTTGAAGTTTCTGTGACGAATGTTACATCTTCGAACCAAACGACAATGAATTACGCTTATCATCTAGGAACAGCGAGCAACGACATAGTTCGAATAAACGGAAATGAAAATGTTTTTGTCGCGAATAGTTCTGTGAATTCACAAAGTCAACTAAACTTGCAGAATACGAATTACACAACAAATTCTTCTTCATTCAACATGAACATCGGAAACGGAGTTGTCTACTACAATGCAAGCGATGGAACATGGAGGAGTGTGAATGAATTGCCAAATATCGGAGAGGGATCAAACTGGGGATACTCTTCCACCCCGACAACGACAACTGTGAAGTATTCTCTTGCTGGAAACGATGGAATGGATTATGGG
>DAIDAX010000009.1 GCA_027310405.1 bacterium
ACTCTCTTGATCTACTGCAACGACCTGTGCAGTTGCGCCTGGATTTGCTAGCTCGTAAAAGTTTGCAACTTGTTGTTCGATACTTGACTGACTTACACCGCTAGACGGAACATAAAAGTAAAGAAATGCGATTCCAACAATTGCAAGAATCAGAAAAATAATTCCAACAACTAAACTCTTTCTCATTATTGTCTATTCTTTTTTTATTACAAAAGATTAAATAGATTCTATGAAACGTTTTTGGTTGATAACTCTTTTTTTACTTTCTTTTGTATTTTTACTTCGAATTGCAGTAGCAACAATAACAATAGAAACTGGAGCGACTTGTAATGCTGGAGAAACTTGTCTGTTTTCAGTTTGGAATTTAACAAATTCGCACGTAGGAGCTTGTGGATACTACACTAATTACACTGTCTGTACAAACGAAATTAACTCTGTTGCGACAAGACAAAATTCTTGTAATCTCGGAGAGGGAACGCTTCTTTCTTTTTTCCAAATTAACAACACTCACATAGGCGACTATTCGCAATTTCAGTACAAACTTTGTGCCACTCCGTCAAATTATACTTGTGCATTTAAAACGTCTTGCTCAAGTGGACAAACTTGCTTGGGTTCAGCGTATAGTAATGCAAATGGACATTTTGGAAATTGCGGATACTTCCAGTATCAAATTTGTTGCGGCAATGACATCACACCGCCAGTGATAACTAACCAGACATTGAATTCTACAGAAGTTACAATTGGCAAGACTGAACGAATGACCGCAAACGTTACAGATGATTTTTATGTTTCGACTGTTATCGTAACTGTTCTGACTCCTAGTGGTTCGATACAAAATTATACAATGGGTTTGCTTTCTGGAAATCTGTACTATTTGGATTATACGGCTCTGCAGAATGGAGCATACATGTGGACAACAACTTATGCAAACGATACTTCGAACAACTGGGCGATCGCATTCCCCAATCTGCAATTCTTTGTCGCTGGGATAAACTACACTGTGTCTGGAAATGTTTTTGATTCGATTACTGGCAATCCAATTTCAGGTGGGACTGTAACATTAATTATAAAAGAAAGTGGGGATAGTGGAAGCGGAACGATAAACAATGGTGTGTTCACCGGACAGATTCAGAGTTACTTGGATGCAAATAGTTCGAGCCTAACTCTTGGATTAATTTCAAATGGCGGTGGAAAAATTGGTTATGCACAATTTATTTTGGGAAGCGGACCATTTGCAAATCAGATCGCAGCATGCAAACTGAAAACTTTTCAACTCCAAGGATATGCAATAGATCCGACAAGCGGACAAGTTCTTCAAAGTGGTACTGTTACTGGTTTTCTGACTAATGAAACAACTACAATAACGAACACAACAAGTTTTACAAGTGGGCAGTGGTCGATTTCTTTGACTGCATGTATGTTTCTGGGTGGAATGTATCCGATTGATTTAATTTTAAATGCTGCTGGAAAAACTGTACAAGAAGAATTGAATGTAATCTCTAATTAAATTTTAAACCACTTTGTCTCGCAAAAATTTTTCTGCTTCATAAAAATCGTCTGGAACTTCTTGTGTGTCGATGAAGAAAATATCTCGCACCCCACTCATCTGTAATTTTTCTAGAATTTTTTTTCGAGTTAGTTGTGTTTCAACTTCGTAAGCAATCAGATTGTCAATGTCAAGTATGTCGACTATTCCACCTTTTACTTCAATTTCTGTGCCGACTGTTCTATTTCTTTCTCGGAGAATTTTAAAAATTATTGCCTTGATTAAAAAATGTTTCACGCTTTCATTTCCAGAATTTGAAAATAAACAATTTTTATTGTTATCCGACAAAACAAAACCATTTTCATGCAGAGACTTCTGTGCTTTCTGTTGTAGAAATTTTCTTTGGCTACTCAAACCATACTTCAAAACTTTTTGTCGAACAAATTTTTTTACGTCTTCTTCCATGAATTATTTTTGCAACGAAATGTTGTATATGTATGTAGGAGAACTGAAAGTGGTACTGAAAATTTAAATTATGGCTGCCGTTCCACCAGAATGCCAACTAAGTCGCGGTCGAATGTTCACTGTAAAAATTTTTTCTAGATTGTCATCGAGAATTATTGCTGCGCCGGGCCAACGAGGGAGATCATTTATGTATTTTTGCAACTCTTCGGCAACATACGTTTGCATCACTGCATGCAATGCTTGTAAATCATCTCTGCTTGTAAGTCGGAAAGAAATTACAATATCTGTTTGTGACAAAACATCTTGATGAACTTTATTTGGCATCTGAGTTATGACAACTAAACTAACGCCGGGTTCTCTGCCTTGCTTCGCAATTGTTAGAACAGAATCCGTTGAAACTGTTTTTCTGTCTGACGGAACAAAATTGTGTGCCTCTTCAAAAATCAGCCAAGTCAATGGAAAAATTTTTTCTTTTTTTTCAGAACCCTCAACTTTAGCTAGTTCCTCTTCTTTTCTTGCAATCACACGTTCACGATAAACTTGGCGAGTAATCCATGTTGCTAAAAGATTTCTTACTCCCCATTCTTCCCCATGTACTCTCGAAAGATCGATGACACTAACTTGATTTGGTTTTACAATTTCACTAAGATTCAACCCTTTCTGAGAAAAAATTCCCCACGATTTTGCAACTTCGAGAAAACTTATTAAAACATTTTTTACATGTTGTGAAGAAAATGTATCGTCTCGAATTTTTGTAGAGATGTCTTCAATTGTAAAATCTTGTTCGTTCGCAAGAAGTTCCGACAAATTTTTTTCAAGAGCTACTGCGAATTCACTTGTCTTTTCCAAATTGAAAGCGAGAATCCAATCGTCTGGAGAAAATTCTCGTGGAGAAAGTGAGAGTGCATAGTCAACGGGAACTCCAGCTTCTTCGTAAGATTTTTTCAATTCAGCTGGAACGTAAACCTTCAAATTTTGAAATCCTCTTGGTTTGAGAGACCATTCGTTCAACAAATCTTTTTGCTGTTCATTTGGAATTTTCATACTCCAATAAATTCCAACTGGATCGAAAACAACTGCTGCAACTTTTTCTCCGACTTCTGGTTCAAGTTTCAAAATTTCTTCCAAGACAGCACCAGCCGAATAACTTTTTCCGCTTCCTCGTTTTCCAGAAATCAAAATCACATGAGGCTTCATCAGATCAATTAAAACCGGAGTAGTGAGATGTGCATCTTCTCCTGTGCCGACAATGTGTTTTCCAATAAATCCTGAAGAACTTGTTCCAAATTTTTCAAGTTCATCTCGAGTTCTGCCGACAACAGTTTCGTATGCCATCTTTAATTAATTTTGTTTGCCTTGAATAATAATACTGCGGGGTTGTAGTATAGCTTGGTCTAGTACTCAGCTTTGGGGTGGCTGTAACCCGAGTTCGAATCTCGGCAACCCCATGTTTTCTTAAATTCGCGGCAACAAATTTTGTTACGGGGGAATCGTCTAGCTTGGTCTAGGACACGTGCTTTGGGAGCACGTAACCCGTGTTCAAATCACGGTTCCCCCAATCATGCGGACTCAAAAGCCGGAGTGGCAGAAAAGAATTGCAGAGGAGAGAATAGAAATTTTATTTCATTTGGCGGAGAAAAATTTTTTAAAAAATCCGGATAGAAGCAGACGATACATTGAACTCGCGAGAAAAATAGGATTGCGTTACAATGTTCGTATGTCACGAGAACGAAAAAAATCTTTTTGCAAAAAATGTAACATGCTCCTGAAGAAAGGAAAATCTGCAAAGCTTGAAGTCGACAAAAAATATCGGACCATACTTTTAAAATGCTTGAATTGTAATACAGTATATAGAGTTTATGAGAAGTAGACAGTTTTCTGGACAAGCACATTTAGCTTTTGCAGTTGCTGCTGTCTTCGTTGCGACTTTTACTCTTCTCTACATTTTCACTGCGATAAGTCAAACTGCTGATAGTTGCAAAACAAACCCAAGTCGAGATGTGTGTATGGTGTTCAATGGAATTGGTCTGCCGATAATTGTGCTTGTAGTAATTATTGCTGGACTTATTCTGACAATTTTGACAGTAGCTTATATATTAATATCTGCTTAAAGTATTGCTATGTCTTCGGTTAGAGAAATTGATTCACAAAAATTCGTGAACACTCTTAAGGATAAACTCAAGACTGTCAAGGAACTCGAAGCTCCAAAGTGGTCGGGCATTGTTAAAACTGGAGTTAGCAAAATCAGACCTCCGCAGCAGGATGATTTTTGGCTCATGCGTTCTGCATCAATTCTTCGAAGACTTTATGTCGACGGCGTTGTCGGCGTGAATCGATTGAGTCTTTATTATGGTGGGAGAAAAAAATACGGACATTCTCCGGCTCATACAGAGAGAGCGTCGAGAAATACAATCAGAAAAATTCTGCAACAATTAGAGAAATCCGGGCTCGTGGAAAAAGAAAAAAGAGGAAGAAAGCTCACAAGTAGGGGAAGAAGTTTCCTTGACAAAATCACGAAAGAGGCTAAGTAATGGCTGAAGAAGATGCACAGCAAGAGTTATTGAAGAGAAAAATGTTGTCGGCTATTTTGTCTAGACGTGCGCTGGAAAGATTATCAAGAATAAAACTTGTGAAACCTGAAGTCGCGACACAACTTGAAAATTATTTGGTTGATTTGTACCAACAAGGAAAAATTAGAACAGAAATTTCCGAAGAACAGATGAAATCCATTTTGGAAGCTGTGTCACAGAAAAGAGAATTCAAATTTGTAAAGTGATTGAATGCCAAAAACAAAAAGAGTTGGAACAGCAGGAAGATTTGGACCCAGATACGGTAAAAAAATAAGGAAAGCTATCGCTGAAATAGAAAAAACTCAGAAGCAAAGACATATATGCCCCAAATGCAATATGCCTTATGTCAAGCGAGTTTCGTCTGGAATTTGGCAATGTCAAAAGTGCGGAACAAAGTTTGCTGGACTAGCGTATTCAGCTTCACATGGTGACTAAATGGCTTACAAATGCGTGAATTGCAAAAAAACTATAGCAAAAATGGAAGACAAGATTCGCTGTCCTTACTGTGGATTCAGAATTTTTGTAAAAGAACGACCAGAAATAGTTCACACAATAAAGGCACGATAATTTAAGCTATTCGAAAAACAATCTTTTCTCATGCACACTGTCGTTTTACGATTGAAATGCAAAGACGCAGAAATTGTCAAGAAAAGTCTCGAACCAGACATAAAGAATGACGAATACTCGAAAACTAAACTTAAAACTGGAAAAGATTTTTTAGAAGTTTCAATTGAGAGCAAAAAGCTAAATCACTTAAAGGCAATAATCAATTCCTATATTGACTTTGTTTACATGTTTGAAAATGCGAAGGTGGAATGATGACAGAAGAAGAAACACAAAAAATGGTAAATGAATTTCAAGCTTATCAACAACAACTACAATCTTTGCTGATTCAAAAAGAAAATTTGAAGTTGAGCGAGATGGAAATCGATAAGGCAACTGAAGAATTGAATTCAACACAACAAAAAACTGCATACAAGATAACTGGAAGTATAATGATAAACAAATCAGTTGAAGAATTAAAAAAAGAACTACAGGAAAACAAAGAGGCTGTCGGTGTAAGACTGAAAAGTTTGGAAAAGACTGAAGAAAAAATAAACAATAAGCTAAAGGAGTTGCAAGAAAAATTAGAGAAAGTGATGAAGTGATGCTTATGGTGGATTTGAAACCTGTTGTGAATTTGCTCGAACAAGTAATAAACGATAGAACAGTTCCGAAGAATATTCGAAAATCTTGCGAAGATTCGAAGAGCGCATTGAACAGCCAAACAGAAAGCGAAGAAGTAAAAATTTCGACTGCGATAAATCTTCTCGACGAGATTACGAACGATCCGAACATGCCGCTGTATGCAAGGACGCAAATCTGGAATGTTGTCAGCATGCTGGAGCAGGCGAGAAGACAATTAAAGTAAATATTTAAACTTGGAATATTTTGGGGCAGAAAATATTAAGTTAAACCCAAAAGAGGAAAGTAAAAATAAATAGTCAGAAACTTAATTTAATTTTATGAAACAGCAAAAAGAATTTGGACTTCTGAAGGAAATGGAGAAAGAACTAAGAGATGTTAAAAAACGTTTGTCACGGGTCGAAAGAGCTGTACCGATAGAGGTGCTAACTAAAGCTGACTTAAAAGCAATAGAAAAATCCGAAAAAGAATTTAAAGAAGGAAAATATTTCACTGCCGAGCGACTGAAGAAAAAGCTGGGCATTGAATGAAAGGATTCACTTTAGTTTATTCAGATTCTGTCAGCAAATATTTGGAGAAAATTCCGAAAGACAGACAGGTACAAATTCTAAGAAAATTAGATTTGTTACCAATTGACCCAAAACTGCTTGACATCGTCAAGATGGGTGGAAGAGAAAATACATACAGAGTTAGAGTAGGTAGTTATAGAATTATTCTTGTTGTAGATTTCACTAACAAAATTATAAAAGTAGAGAGAGTTGGAACAAAGCAAGAAATGGAAAAGTATTATTGAAACAAGTTTTTGAGACGGAAAATATTTAATTTATTCGTTGACAGAAAATAATTATGAAAGCTATACAGTGGTCAATGACAATACCTACAGAGAAACAAGAAGATTTTGTAAAATATTCACAAAATGTACTTAAACCTACTTGGCAAAGATTCGGATGTAAAAGATACGAATGTCATAAAGTTGTAGGTGAAAAAATCATCCCGAAACAAATCGCAGAGAATGATAAATTTATTGAGAGGCTTTATTTCGAAGATGATTTCGATGTAGTGGGTTTTTTCTCTGCTGTGAAAAAGGACGAAAATGCGAACAAAATATCAAGAAGTTACGAAGAACTATTTGGTGCTAGAGATATAGAATTAAGAGTACTTTTATCGGTTTCTGAATAAACTCCAACTAAATTCCTATCCCAAATTTCAACATATTTAAACTTGCAATCCAAAATTCTATTTAACGAAGTTGATTTGATGGTTCTTGAAACCCTAAAGAAAAAAATTAAAGTTCAACCAAAAGTTACTGAACCTGAAGATGAATTTGTAGAACTTCCTGAACCTGGTTCTGAAGAACAAAGAGTTCCGGTTCGAATTGAACAACTGCAAAGTTTTGCAGACACGGAAAAAGTTTTGCAATATCTTCGTGATGGCAATGTCATTTTTCTTCGAATAAAGGATCTTAGAGGAAAAGATATAACAGAATTGAAACGCGCAGTTGAGAGATTGAAGAAAACTGTGCAGGCAAGCAATGGCGACATAGTTGGCATCGATGAAGATTTCATTATTC
The DNA here is from genome assembly GCA_027310405.1 of bacterium. Taxonomy (GTDB): domain Archaea; phylum Aenigmatarchaeota; class Aenigmatarchaeia; order CG10238-14; family SCSR01; genus DAIDAX01. The sequence goes on from DAIDAX010000009.1 coordinate 7,277, forward strand.
TCACTCCAAACTTTGCGAGAGTTTACCGATAAATTATTTTACAAGTTTTCCAGCTTTCTCAAATTTAAGTTCTCCAGAAAAAAGTTTCTGCAAAATTTTTTCAAGATCTTTTGTTTTTACAAGAATTTGTTTTGTAGAATCTCTATCACGAATCGTTACTGTTTTCTTTTTCAATGAGTCATAATCAATTGTTATGCAAAATGGTACACCTGTCTCGTCAGCTCTTGCATAGCGTTTTCCTATGCTTCCAGAATCGTCGAATAAAACTTCGTAATTTGATTTCAATGTTTTATAAATTTTCTTCGCTTCTTCCGGAATTTTATCCTTGTTGACAAGAGGAAAAACTCCAAATGAAATTGGTGCAAGTTTTGGTGGAATTTGTAGCCATTCCCATCCTCTGTCTGTTCCTTCGCGATAAGCATACAACAAAATTGCATAAACAGTTCTGGGCATTCCGAAAGATGGTTCGACTACATGGGGCACAACTTTTTCATCATCATCGACCATTGCAAAAGTTTCGCCAGAATATTTTTGATGCGTAGTCAAATCGAAATCTGTACGATAAGCATTGCCAACAACTTCTTTCCAACCGAAATCGAATTTTATTTCCAAATCAAAATTTCCTTTGCTGTAATGTGGGGTCTCATGCTTTCCCATGTGTCTGAATCTCAAAGCTTCAATGGGAATACCGAGTTGCTGATACCATAAAAATTCTTTTGCAAGAAAGTACGCCATGAAATTATTTGGGATTATTTTTTCTTTCACAGCATTTTCAGCACTTATATCAATTGGATTTCCATTTTGCTTTAAAATTTTAATTTTAGTTTTTGCAAATTCCTTAAAGTTTGGAACATCGTTCTCTTTTTTGGGATTGAAAAACATTTCAATTTCAATCTGATTGAATTCTCTCAAACGCATTATCCATTGACGTGGAGAAATTTCATTTCTGTAAGATTTTCCATGTTGTACAACCCCGAATGGAAGCGTTGCGCGCATCGAGCTGATAATGTTTTTGAAATTTGTGAAAATTCCTTGCGCGGTTTCGGGCCTGAGATATGCTGTATCACCAGAAACTGGTCCGATATCTGTTGCTAACATCAAATTAAAAATTTTTACATCGGAGAGTTCGCCACTGCATCTTGGACAATTAATTTTTTTTTCATGAATTATTTTTGTCAACTCTTCTGGCTTCAGTCCTTCGACTAATAGTCCAGTTTTTTCTTGAATTAAATCGTCCGCCCGATAATTTGAGTGACATTTTTTGCATTGAGTTAGTGGATCGATAAAATCTTTCAAGTGACCAGAGGCTTCCCAAACTTTTTTGTGCATAATCTGTGATGTTTCAATTTCAAAGATTTTCTCTTCAGGTTTAACAAAAAATTCATACCATGATTTTGTAATTTTTCTTTTCAATATCGTGCCTAGCGGCCCATAATCATAAAATCCACTCAGCCCACCGTAAATTTCAGAGGAAGGAAAAATGAAACCGCGTCTCTTTGCGAGATTCACCACTTTTTCTATATCCATAAAAACAATTCCATTTTTGGTAGATTTATTTCTTCAAATAACCGCCGAGTGTAGCTTGCTTTCCTTTACCAAACCCTTCTGTCATCTTCTGTAAAACTTTCTGAACTCTATCGTGTGAAAAATTGTGTTCGTCAACCATGAATCGCATAATCTTTTCGTTTTCTGGTTGCTTCCATTCTAGATTGTACTTATCGCTGGTTGGTGGGTTCATGAAAAAATCCAAAATTTTTTCTGCCGGAACATCAGACTCCCACTTAACTTTTTCCAAGAATTGTTTTAGTGAACCAACGTTTCGCACAAAATCTAAACCTTTCTTTGGACCGTAACCGAAAATGCCCTCGGGGTTGTAGTCTGTTCCGACAAGCATACCGAGAAAAATTAACTGTTCTCTTGTTATTCCGAGATTTGATAACACTTCTTCCAGTTCTATTAATTCTGGTTTCACATCAATGTATGTTTCTTTTTTCGGAAGTTTTTTTCTTCCAGATATTGAAAGATTTCTCACGAGTTTTGGAGAACCAAACAAAAGCGAATCACCGTCCTGAGATCCTGTAGCGAAAACGTCTCCTTTCTTGCACATGTACGAGCACTGAGCTTCACCTTCACTTGGTGCTTGAATCCAGGGAATTCCCATGTAGTCGAGAAGTTTTTTGGATTCTTCAATCATTTCGTCTGTAAGTTTTGAAGCTGCTTGAGCGTATTTCATTGCTGGCACTCCTTTCTTCACGGCTTCTTCCCATTTTCGTATAGCTTCTTCTTTTTGTTCTTGTCTTGCTGCAATCGTTGCATGTTTGAATGGAGGTGGAGCCCCGTCAAAAGCAAATATTGGTTTGATTCCGGCTTCGAGTAAATTTGAAGTTCTGTAAAAAAGTCCAGACAGATGTGAAGTAACTCTTCCTTGACTATCCTTCAGTGGTTCACCAGTAAATCTGTCGCGAATTATCGAGAGAAACTGGAAAATTGTGTTGAATGCATCTATTGCGATTTTTTTTCCAGAAAGTTCCATAAGTTCGATTTTTTTTTTGGGTAGAATGCTTGAGATTTGTACACCCATGTCAAAGCACGCAAAGAAAGATTAAAGAAGCAATGTATAAATAACTTTTTTGAGTTATCAAATATTAGTTTCAACTAATAATTTACTTTACAAAATATTCATACTTTTTGGGGTTCAATTTACTACCAATACTGTCTCAAGAATTTTACACGCCCATGCCCTTTAGTTTTTGTAAAAATTAGTTTTACTTCATGTCCAGAACCTGTACATGGTTTATGAAAAATCCAACCAGTTTTATGTTCAGGAATTGTATAGAGATTCATTGTATAATACGAAGTTCTTGTGTGGGGAAGAATTAGACGTTCTACAGTAGGACCAGCGTCCCATTGATTGTAATACGGATGCGATGATATTACTTTAGGTTTACTTTTAAATTTTTTCTTACTACTTTTCAATGTTTTGACAAATGTTAAAAGTACTCGGGATTTACATACTGGACAGGTGTAAATTTTTTTAGAAGATACATCTTTCAACTACGACACCCTTAATCTATTTCTTCAAACTATGTCTTAATAAACTCGACCAATAATTTTTAAACAGATATTTTATAGTCCTTTTAAAACTTTTAAAAAGAATGTTTATTTGTTAACTAATTTAAAAGAAGCAATGTATATAAATTTTCTTTACGAAGTGAGCTTATGGTTAACAGTTTGTACAAAAATGTTGGAAAAATTTGGAAAAAACAGAACGAAGAAATGAAGAAACTTCTGCAACAGAGACTCATCGACTGGAGAAGACAGCATACAGTCGAAAGAATTGGAAATCCAACAAGAATCGATCGGGCACATGCACTTGGTTACAAAGCTAAACCAGGTTTTGTCATCGCAAGAGTTAGAGTGAAGAAAGGTGGAAGAAGGCGAAGATACTATGGGCGTCGTGGTCGAAAACCATCAAAGACTGGTCTTACACAATTCACATTTGGAAAATCCGATAGGTGGATTGCAGAAGAGAAGGCGCAGAAAAAATTTGTAAATTTGGAAGTTTTGAATTCTTATCAAGTTGGAGAAGATGGGCAACATAAATGGTTCGAAATAATTCTTGTCGATAAAAATCATCCGCAGATAAAAGCTGATCCGAAAATTAATTGGATTTTGAATCTTGCAAATCGTCGAAGAGTTTTCCACGGAAAGACTGCAGCTGGACAGAAAGCAAGAGGATTAAAGTAACTGAAACAATTTCTAAATATGCAGTTCTATGATTTACATATTCATTCTGCATTTGCTGAAGGAGAAAGTTCTTTAGAACAACTTGCCGAGACTGCAAAATCCTTGGGTTACAAAGGAATTTGTTTTTCCGCATATTTTTCAGGAGATTCACAAATCAAACAATTAAAAGAAAAAATTGCAGATGTTGCAAAAAAAATTAAAATAGAAATTTTTCTTGGGTTCGAGGCAAGAAACATAAAAGATTTGGAAAAATTGAAAAATCGTAGACAAAAATTTGATTTATTACTTGTACATGGTGGAGATTTGGAATTGAACAAACTTGCGTGTGAAACTCCAGAAGTTGATTTGCTTACTCATCCTGAACTTGAAAGAAACGATTCGGGATTGAATCACATTTTAGTTAAGGCTGCTGAAAAAAATAACGTTGCAATAGAAATTAATTTCAGAGAAGTTTTGCTTGCAAGTAAGAAAACTCGTGGAAAAATTTTAGCGAATTTACAAAAAAACGTAGAGCTAGCAAAAAAATTTGGAGCAAAAATTGTTTTGTGTTCTGGTGCCATTTCACATTTTGAATTGAAAGATCCGCAAGTACTTGCATCATTCGCAACACAGATTGGTATGAGTTTACAAGATGCAACAAACTCGATATCAAAAATTCCACAAGAAATTTTGACTGAAAATAAGAAAAGACTTTCAAACAGATGGGTTATGCCTGGAGTGGAAATTGTCAAAGAGGCTAAAGAATGAAAGAGACACCTGTAACATTTAGAAGTCATGGCAAGCAGATTGTTGGCATGTTACACTCGTCAAATAGAAAGAAATCACCAGTCATAATTTTTCTACATGGTTGGGCGACTGGTAAGTACGGCAATCCACAATTTACATTTGTACGTGCAGCTAGAGAATTTTCCAAGAAGGATTTTATTGTCTTACGATTTGATTTCCATGGAGTTGGAGATTCGGAAGGAAACCTTGATAATTATAATCAGAAAACATCACTCGAAGATTTAGATGCAGCAATACAATTTGTACAAACTTTGAAAAATGTAGATAAAGAAAAAATAGGCGTACTTGGATGGAGTATGGGTGGTTCGACTGCAATAATTGGTGCAATGAGAAATAAAAAAATAAAATGTGTCGTGTCGTGGGCGGCACCGGCTGATGAAAAAGATCTATGGCCACCTGCCATGTTTCAGCAATTAAAAAGATACAAGAGAATTGTTGTTGATTTTTCTACTGGCTTGACAACAACATTGAAATCTGCACTTGAAGATATGAGATGGAAAGCTTCTGAGTCTATAAGAAAAGTTAGAGTTCCAGTCTTGTTGATTAATGGAACTGACGATGCAATTGTCTATCCAGTGAATGCTGAAAAATTATACAAGAATGCAAATAAACCAAAAAAAATAATTTTGATTTCTGGAGCTAATCATGGATTTTATAATGAAAGTCATAAAAGGAAACTGTTTAATCAAAGTTTGAAGTGGTTTGATAAGTGGTTAAGATGAAACCAAGATTAAAAATTTTGATGCCAACTTTACGTGAAAAGGAACGTTACATAAAATTCAAAATTTTTTCTGAAGAATCTGTGGAGTATGAAGATTTGGAATCTGCGATTTGGAATACTTTTCTAGATTTTTATGGCGAGTCTGGAGTTTCTAAATTTTCTTTGTGGTTGATAAAAAACCTATGGAACCCAGAAGAACAAACTTCGATAATTAAATGCAACAACAATTCTGTGCAAGAAGTTGTAGCTGGTCTGGGCTTAATCTCTAGACTCGGTGATGACAGGATAATTATAAAAATTCTTGGCGTATCTGGGACTTTGAGAAAGCTGAAATAGGAAGTCAACTCTGGAGAGATTTAAACGGCTTCAAAACAATACGATTCTATGAAACTGCTTGGATTAGAAGATTTACCAAACGACTTTAGACTAGGTTTAAATGAAAATTTCCGTGAAAAACTTTTTGCAAAAGCTGTAAGGAAAGTTGGAAGCTATGAAAAACTAGGTAAATTTTTGGATCTGACGAAGTCGGGCGTTTGGGTACTTTCAAGAGGCAGAACTGGCCCATCTCGTCTTTTCATCTCAGTTAACAAGTTAAAAATCTTATCCAGAATAACTGGAATTTCATTAAAAATTATCGAGAAAAATGTTTCTGAATTGAAAACTCAGAGAATTAGAATTAAAATTAATTTACCAATTTTTGCTCGCAAAGAGGTTTCAAAGCTTGTAGCCCATTTTATGGGTGATGGTCATTTGCATGGTGGAAGTTCTAGTTATTTTAATGAAGCTGATAGCTTGATTGAAGATGTTAAAACGTGTATCAGAAATCTATTCAATTTAGAATTGAAAAAGAATTCTTGCAAGGGCGGTTCTGAAATCTATTTTCCGACTTTGATTGCAAATCTGTGTAAACTTTGTGGTGCACCAGAAGGCAGCAAAGTAAATAAATCCTTCTATATACCAGATTGGATAATTAACGGTTCGAAAGAAATTAAAAGTGCATTTTTGCAGGCACTTTTTGATGATGAAGCAAGTGTTATCAACAATTATCCACACCGATATATCGTTTTTGGAATGAGCAAATCACCAAAATTTTTGGACTCACACATACGATTTCTAAATCAAATCCGCAAATTACTATCCCAGTTTGGTATTGCAACAACGAAACCTACGAAGTGGGCAGAAAATAAAAGTGGTAGTGTGGAGCATGCGTTTCTTATTTCGGATTATAGAAGTCTTTCAAAATTTTCAAAAGAAATTAATTTTTTGAACAGAACAAAAAGACAACAGTTGGTAAAACTACTTGATTCTTACACGTCATTTAAAAATTTATAAAGGTGAAATTTAAGAATAATAGAGAGGTGTTGAATGATTTTAAAGTTGGGTGACGCGCGATGGTAGATGTCGTCCCTGAGTATAGCAAAAACGTCTGATGATTTTTTTGCGCTCTAATGGGTTACGACCGTACTATCGCGGTCTTCAGTCCAGACGGACGATTGTTCCAAGTCGAATATGCAAAAGAAGCAGTGAAACGTGGAGTAACTTGCTTGGGAATAATTTTTAAAGATGGAGTTGTTCTAGCAACGATTAAGCCGACGACAAGTTTGATGGTTGCAACTTCTGCTGAAAAAATTTTCCAGATTGACGATAATGTTGCTGCAGTTGCGGCTGGATTGTTGGCTGATGCTCGAACATTAATCAACAATGCAAGAGTACGCGCACAAATCCATAGGATGACTTACGATGAGACAATCGATACGTGGAACGTCGCACGCACGATTGCGGACAGAATGCAGATTTCGACATTGTACGCTGGTTTGCGTCCTTACGGAGTTTCATTTTTGATTGGAGGTATAGACAAATCTGGCGCTCATGTAATTGAATCAGATCCTTCTGGAATGATTTATGAATGGCAGGCTTACGCATTGGGAAGAGGCGCACAGTTGGCAAACAAAATGTTGAAACAAAAATGGAAATCGAATATGAGTGATAAAGAAGCTGTAGATCTTGCAGTCGATGTGATAACAAAAGTCGAGAAAGAACGAAGAGAATCAGCAATTGATTTGGTAATTATGGAAAAAGGCTCGAAGTTCAGAAAACTTTCTGAAGAAGAAATTAGAAAATTAATAAAATAATCTTTATCGAGTTTTCGAGTAAAGGAGTTGTAAAAAGTTGACTATAGGTGTAGACAAGGCAGTAATTAGTAGACTAACTGTTGGTGGACAGAAGTTTGAAATTTTAGTAGACCCTAATCTCGCTTTGCAATTCAAGAAAGGTGCAAGCATAAAGCTCGATGAGATTCTAGCTTATCCTGGAATTTATCACGATGTCCGAGACAGCAAATTGGTTGCAGAGGGCGATTTACAAAAAATATTTGGTACGAAAGATATTTTTTCAATCGCGCAAAAAATCTTGAAAGAAGGAGAATTGCAACTAACAACCGAACAAAGAAGAGAAATGGTTGAACAAAAGAAAAATCAGATAATTGCGTTGATTGCGAAAAAGGCGATAAATCCACAAACAAACACACCACATCCGCCGCAGAGAATCGAGAATGCTATGAGTCAAGCTGGTGTACAGATAGATCCTTTTGTTGATGCAGAACTTCAAGTTGATAAAATTGTCAAGTCGATAAAAACTATTTTGCCAATAAAGTTCCAAAAAGTCGTTGTGCAAGTAAAAATTCCCTCGCAGTTTGCAGGAAAATGTTTTTCAATTTTGAAATCTGCTGGAACTATGCAGCAAGAAAATTGGTTGAATGATGGTTCATTACAGGCTACAGTAGAAATTTTGGCCGGAGTTCAAGACGACTTGACGCAGAAAATTGCTGGCTTAACCCATGGACAGTATGAATTAAAAGTCTTGAAAAGAGAGGATGTATGATGGAAAAAGAAGTTGTATTACCTGGAGAACTTTTGGGTGAAAGAAAGGGGAGAAAACTTGGACAGGGTGTTTACTTAGAGAACGATAAAATATTTTCAAAAATCTTAGGCATGCCGAGAATTTCCGATGTAGAAGTTATAGTTTTGCCGTTGACTGGAAAATATATTCCTAGATTTGGAGACAGAGTTGTTGGCACGATTAAAGAGGTAGAAATTTCTGGGTGGCTGGTTGATATCAATTCTCCTTATGTCGCTTTCTTGCCATTGTCCGAAGGTGTAGAAGAGTTTGTGGATACGCAACGTTCTGATTTGAGCAGATACTTTGATGTTGGCGATACAATCTTTTGCAAGATTTCTAGAGTAACCAAGCAAAAAGTTACGCAAGTTTCGATGCGTGACATGATTGCGAGAAAACTTTACGGCGGAGTCGTAATCAAAGTCACTCCAACAAAAATTCCGCGAATAATTGGAAAGGCAGGAAGCATGATTAACATGATTAAACAGCAAACGAAATGCGAAATTTTCACCGGACAGAACGGATTTATCTGGATTCGCGGAGAAAACAAAACGAAGGCTATAGAAGCGATACTCATGATCGAGAGAGAATCACATACAAGCGGTCTGACTGAACGCATAGAAAAAATGTTAGGTGGTAAATAATGGGCGGGAAAAAAAGTGACATAGAATTGCTAAAAGGTGGAAAGAGAACCGACAAAAGAAAGCCAGAAGATTTGCGCGAAATAAAAATGGAAGCGAATGTTGTTCCGAATGCAGATGGTTCTGCACGGGTACAGTTTGGAAATACAATCGCACTTGCTGCAGTTTATGGACCCCGAGCTTTGTTTCCCAGATTCATGCAAGAAGCTGATACGGGAATTTTGAGAACAAGATACAATATGGCACCATTTTCGGTTGTTGACAGAAAAGCTCCGGGAACCGATAGAAGAAGCACAGAAATCTCGAAAGTGACAAGACTTGCACTGTCGCCTAGCGTTTTGCTTGACGATTTTCCGAAAGCGACTGTAGACGTTTATATGGAAGTTATTCAGGCCGATGGAAGCACGAGAGTCACTGCACTCAATGCTGCGTCGATTGCGTTGGCTTCGGCTGGAATTCCGATGCGTGGATTGGTCGCTGCATGCTCGTGTGGAAAAATTGAAGACACGTTGATTGTTGATTTGAATGGTCTCGAAGATAATTTTGGAAATGCCGACATGGCAGTTGCTATGCTGCCGGACAAAGATGAAATATCGCTTTTACAAATGGATGGACTTTTGACAAAGGAAGAATTTTTCAAGTTGTTGAATATGGCAAAAGAAAAATGTTTGCAGATTGTCGAACAGCAAAAATCTGTTTTGAAAAAACTTTACAAAGTTGACAAGGAGATGACAGAATGAAAGAAACGAGTTATGCTTTTGATCTTTTGCAAAAAGGAAAACGTGCAGACGACAGAGAGTTTGAAGATTTTAGAAAACTGGAATTGCAGACAGGAATAATTAACACAGCAGAAGGTTCGGCAAGAGTCAAACTTGGCGATACCGAAATTATTGCTGGAGTTAAAATGAATGTCGGCACTCCATTCCCAGACACACCAAACGAAGGAATTTTAATTGTTAACGCAGAATTCACTCCACTTGCGTCTCCAGATTTCGAATCTGGACCACCAAGCGAAGATGCTGTTGAATGTGCAAGAGTTGTTGACAGAGGAATTCGTGAATCGCATTGCATCGAAATGGAAAAGCTTGCTATAGATCCAGAAAAAGTCTGGGCTGTTTTTGTTGACATCCACATTATCAATCATGGAGGAAATTTAATTGATGCTGCTGCGATTGCTGCAGTTGCTGCTTTGCACAATGCACAAATTCCAAAATATGATGGAGAAAAAATCACGCGTGGAGAATACCAAGCCAAACTTCCAGTTGTTCACAAACCTGTAACTGTTACTGTTTGTAAACTTGGCGAAAAACTTTTTGTCGATCCGACTTTGGAGGAGGAACAAATAGTCGATTCGAAATTATCTATTGCTTTCAGAGAAGACGATTACATTTGTGCACTCCAAAAACAGAGTGCTGGCAGTATTAATTTTGAAGAGATTAAAAAATTCATCGAAGTTGCAGAAAAGAAATCAAAAGATTTGAGGAAAAAGATATGGGAATAAAAAGTTTGACAAAAAAAATTAAACTTTCTAGAGTTGGAAAAATTCGTGCTGCTCCGAGATGGGCGGACATCAAGAAATTCGGATTGAAACGTGCAAGAACGAGAAGAATTTCTGTCAGTCAGATAAAACGTTGGCGAAGAACTAGAGTTAGAGTTTAAACTGAGTGCATACACGGATCGCCACTGTTGCATGTTACAATTATTGGAAAACTGCCTTGACAGTATGCTTGTGCTCTGACAAATTGCGGCGGGACAACTCCACTCGACACAGTTATGCTCGTTGAATTTACATCTCCAGGATTGAAGTAAGAAGAGGTATAACCAATTCCTGATGAATTCGTAATTCCTCCGCCATTAACAATAATCGTAAAGTTTTGCAACGAGCCACTTGGTGCAGAGCCAGTTGCGACTTCCACAGTTACATTAACCAGGTTTGACCCAATGTGATAATAAACACTATCAATTTTCATGGTTGTTGATGTGCACGTTGCTGTATTTTTCGCATTTGTACCGACTGTCTGAGTCTGAGAGTTAATTAGCGTCGGAAACCATACACCAATTATCGCGCCAACTCCTACAGTTATTGCAATAAGAAGAACTGTGGCGATGATTGGGCTGAGTCCTTTCATGATACCTGTAATGAAATTCGTTTAGCTTTTAAATATAGGTTTCTAATTTCGGAAGATTCTTTAAAAAAATTTGAAAATTTTTACTGCCAGCAAGTTTGCCCAGTTGCGCATTGACCTGCTACAGGTGTGCCAAGACAAAGCCCCTTGACCTGAACCGATGAGTTTGTAGTTCTGACTGTAGCAGTAGTTGTATATGTACCGGGGCTGAGGGTGCTGGACGAAGGCGTCACAATAGCCGCTGTAAGACCGGCTCCGCCATAAATAATCTGCAGGTTTGTTATCGTCTGAGTTGATGGATTTCCGTATGTAACTGCAGTGGTTGTCACAGAAGGAACATCAATGTAAACGCTGCTGCACGCAGTCGCATTATTCACGCTTGAACCAGTTGTTCCTGTTGTGGAAACGGTCAAACCAGCCAGCCAGACAGAAGTTATAGCACCGATACCGACTGTCACAGCAATCAGAAGAATTGTAGCTACAAATGGACTGATACCTTTCATTGATATCTTTAAATAATTTATGCAACCCGATTTAAATAGGTTCTCTAAAGGAAACTTGGTTTAAATGAACACATTGGTAATGTCGTTTTCTGGTGACGTAAACCTTGGAATGTACTGCAAAGTCTCGGAAAAGTTTTGTTTAGCAGCACATTTTATTCAAGATCGCAACTTACGAAAGATATCGGAACTTCTCAAAGTAAAAATTGTAAGGACAACGTTAGCAAATACTGACTTAGTTGGTTTATTTGTCGCATTAAATTCCAATGGAATTCTTCTGCCGCATATAGTAAGTGAACGTGAAATTAGTCATATCAAATCTGAAAGTAGACTAAATGTCGGAATTTTGAAAACAAAGTACACTGCAGTTGGAAATCTTATTCTTTCAAATGACAGAGGTGCGGTGATAAGTAAAATTTTTTCACAGAAGGAAAAGAAAACTATTGAAGACGTTCTAGATGTGGAGACAGAATACACAACTGTAGCTAAATTGAACAATGTTGGCTCCTGTGGGATAGCTACCAATGAAGGATGTTTGTTGCACAGAGATGCAAGCGAAAAAGAAATTGATTTTGCAAAAAATATTTTAAAAGTGAATACTGATATTGGAACTGCAAATTTTGGATCTCCTTTTGTCGGCAGCTGCATGCTTGCAAACAGTCACGGAGCAATCGTTGGAGAAACTACGACTGGTCCAGAAATCGCAAGAATCATGGAAACTTTAGGACTTATTTGATTGCAAAAATTCTGTGTACTTGCATCGACCGCAGTAGAGTCTGTCCTTGTGTTTTGCCAAAAAAATTCCATCTCCACATCTCGGACAAGTTTTATTGTTTTGTAGTTTGTTCAGATGCACTGGTTTGTGTTTCACTTTTCTCCTCCTTCTTTGCCGTTTCTTGAATTTTTGGTTTTTCTTTCAGAATTTTTATTTTTCCCGTCGACTCAGCCAATCCTTTTTTTGTGAAAAGAAAATCTACAACAACTTGTGAAGGATCAACCGAATGTTTGTCTGCAAAAATTTTAATTATCTCGCTCTTTGACGGAGTTGATGAATTCTCGTGCTTCAGTTCTATTTTGATTTCTTTGCGTTTGAAAAAAGGATTTTCTTTTTCTTCAATTATTTTTATTTCCATTTACTCAACTCACAAACAAAGCGTACTTCCCAGGCTCGGTCACATTCAATATTTTTGCAATCTCACTATTAGCATCCAAAATAATTACAAGACCTTTCCAACTACTTGAAAGATTTGTGGATTTACAAAAAGGACAAGGCGAAGTGTCTGTGAATCTTCTACAATTTCTACAAACTTGCATTTTTTTTGCCAATCAATTCACTTCTTCTTTTTCTTTTCTGCTTCAATCCATTGCAGAGCTCCCAATCCGGGTTGTCTCATCGTAAGACCAATCTTCTGTTGTTCTGTAAAAGAAATCGAAATTATTCTTCCTCTTACTTTGTCTCCTTCACGCAGAGTTCGTTTTGTTTCACCACCGAGAAAAACAGAATTCTTTCCATCGTAACTCACATAGTCATCCATTAATTGTGAGATGTGCACAAGTCCATCCATCGATCCCAAACGAATGAAAGCACCGAACTCAGTGTTGTCGATAACTTCTCCTTGAACAATTTCTTGCAATTCCGGTTTGTAGACGAGCAATTTGAATGTAGTTTGATAATGAACACCTGCATCAGTCGGAACAATTTTTCCTTCACCAATTTCATCGACACGAACAACGCCCAAAACAACTCCAATTTTTGGATCGAGAATTCCTTCTAGTTTGTCTGCGATAGCTTCTCTTATTGACTGCATTACATTCTTTCCTAATCTTTCTGGAGGAACGCGAATTTTGTCGCTGACTGTAATTATTTTGTAAATTTTACAACACCCCAAAAGCAACAATCAATGTAGCAAATAATAGTGCAATCATATTCAAAACCTTTATCAACGGATTCAAACTTGGACCAGAAGTATCTTTTGCTGGATCTCCAACTGTATCACCGATGACAGCTGCTTTGTGTGCTTCACTTCCTTTTCCTCCAAACTTTCCTGTCTCAATATATTTCTTTGCATTGTCCCATGCTGCACCTGCATTTGCTAAAAATATTGCAAGCAAAAATCCTGTGACGATTGAACCTGCAAGCATACCAGCAAGCGCTTCTGCTCCCAAAATAAATCCAACAACAATCGGACTAACTACTGCAAGAATTCCTGGAAAAATAAATTCTTTCAATGCAGATTTTGTTGTGATGTCAACAACTCTAGAATAATCTGGTTTCGCTTTTCCTTGCATGATTCCTTTTATTGTTCTCCACTGTCTTCGAACTTCATTGACGACTGAGAATGCAGCTCGACCAACGGAACGCATTGTGAAAGATGAAAAAATAAAAGGCAAAGCTCCACCGATGAACAAACCGACAACAACTCTCGGATTCAGAATACTTATCACAGTTAGATGTGTTGCTTGTGCATATGCTGCAAAAAGTGAAAGCGCTGCGAGTGCTGCTGCCCCGATTGCAAAACCTTTCGTCACTGCTTTTGTTGTGTTTCCAACTGCGTCGAGTGCGTCCGTTATGTTTCTCACACGTGCTGGTTGATTTGTCATTTCTGCAAGTCCACCTGCGTTATCAGTTATCGGACCATATGAATCGACTGCAACAACAATTCCAGTTACAGAAAGCATTCCCAAAGCTGCGATTGCGATTCCGTAAACACCGTCGAAATAATACGCTGCAAGTATCGCTCCGATAATCACCAAAACAGTTGGCGCTGTACTTTGCAAACCGACCGACAATCCAGAAATTATATTTGTGCCTGCTCCGGTTTGCGCAGCTTCTGCAATTTCCCGAACTGGTTTTCGTCCACTTCCAGTGTAGTATTCAGTAATCTGTCCAATCAAAACCGTGACAACGAGACCGACAAGAGCTGAAAAATAAATTGGAAACGGATTTGCGAACAAAGATTGAGCGATGAAGTAAAACAAAATTGCGGAAACAATTGCCGTTGCGAAAATTCCTTTGTTAAGTGCAGACCAGATGTTTCTATCTTTTCCAAGTCTTACAAAAAAAACTCCGACAATCGATCCGAAAATTGCAAGCGCTCCTATTGACAGCGGAAACAGAATCCCACTTTGTCCCAAACCAATACCGAGTAACATTGCAGCGATGAGAGTAACGACATAAGATTCGAACAAGTCTGCAGCCATTCCTGCGCAATCGCCAACGTTGTCTCCGACATTATCTGCAATCACTGCGGGATTTCTCGGATCGTCTTCTGGAATATTTTTTTCAACTTTTCCGACGAGATCAGCACCGACATCTGCGGCCTTCGTGTAAATTCCTCCGCCGACTCGCATGAAAAGTGAAATCAAACTTGCGCCAAAACCGAGACCGATAATTTCCGAAATACTCCCAGTGTAATTGTAAAGAAGTGTGACGCCGAGCAGTCCGAGACCAACAACCATCATTCCTGTAACTGTTCCACCACGAAACGAAACTTTCAGTGCTTCCGTCAGTCCATGTTTAGCTGCGGCTGCTGTTCTGACATTTGCGCGAACAGAAATATTCATTCCGATAAAACCAGCAAGAGCAGACAAGAACGCACCAACAACAAATGTCAAAGCAGTCATCGGATTTATCGCGAGTCCGAGAACAATCGAAACGACAACAACTATCGGCGCCAGAGTTTTGTACTGTCTGAAGAGGTAAGTGTTCGCTCCTTGCTTGACCGAATTAGAAATTTCAACTGCTTTTGGTATGCCAGTTTCTTTTCGCAAAACGTAAACCGACAAACCTCCGGCAAAAAAGAGTGCAAGCAGTGCGGCTCCAAGCGGAACTATCATTGTCGTCATTTTGTTTCTCCTAACTCAACTCTAAATGTTTTCTCGCTCTTAAATAAATTGTTTTGATTCCACTTTCCATTAATTTTTTTCTCAACTTTATGTCATTTGTTGCGACAACATCTTCTGTGTTAACTTGCAAAAGAGAATCGTCGACTTTTGTTTTTTTAGCAGGTAAAATTTCCACGACGTTCACGAATTTTAACGCAAGTCTCGCATACCTTGCATCCCTAGACGTCGAGTTTGCTAGTTTTTTCAATTCCTTGACAACCAAATCCAGAGTGGAAAGCCGCGAAGTTGGAAGAAGGTCGTAGATTTCCGCAGGATCGATCTTGAATCTAAACAAATCTACAACGAAGTTCGTGTCCAAAAAAACTCTCATAATTCTTAACTAATTTAGCAATGTTTATATAGTCGGTTTACTAAAAATTTATAAGGATTGTGATGAAAGGCGTATCAACAATCATCGCGACTTTACTTCTTTTGATAATAACAATAGCTTTAGCTGGCCTTGCTTTTGGTTATATTTTCGGCTATTTCTATTCAAAGACGTCTGTGAATCTGTCTTTTAACGCTAATGATCAGTCGTGTGTTGGTCCAAGTATAATAGCTGCAGTTGAAAATGACGGGACTGCGGCTGCAAACAATACTGTTGTGACTGCAAGGAGTTCTGCTGGAATTTCTGTAGGGAATTGTACGATAACTTCTGCTCCTGGTAATGGACAAGTTTCTCAATGTCCGATAGTAAGACAAACACCAACGTCTGCTGGAAATTATGCATTAC